>CAYVYQ010000037.1:0-9309 GCA_964455855.1 uncultured Gammaproteobacteria bacterium | reverse complement strand
CCACTTGGATCTTTAACTTCAGGTCCAGAAGAGGTAAACGCTCCAATGATGATGATTGTAAAAAAGATCAAAACAAAGGCTGTACCGAGGTTCAGCATTACCGTTCTTGCTTTTTCTAGAAATCGCCCAAGCCAAGAAAAAATAGATTTAAGTGCGTTCATAAATATTCTCCAGAGTGATTAAAAATTAAAGAATTAAAAAACTAAAAAGGGTTGAAACAATAGCCCCAATCAATGCAGTCAAAAGCATGATTAAAACAAAGGCAAAAGTTAATACCACCACAGCCATTGAAAAAATAAAAGCTAGGAGGGTAAAAAATAATGCAAAAATTTTAGCGATGATTGAAGTTCCACAAATTGCTATAGTTACACCAGCTATAACTAATATGATTAGAGCGATCATTTTTCTTCCTCGTAAATAAATATTTTTTCCAATGAAACGTTAAAGTGCTTGGTCATCTTCATGACTAATTTTAATGAAGGATCGAATTTGCCAGTTTCAATTGAGTTAATGGTTTGTCTGCTTACTTTAAGTATTGAAGCCAGGTCATCTTGACTGATGCCTTCTTTTTGACGAAGCTCTTTAAGATTATTTTTCACTTAAGCAATATATTTTTTATAAAAGTAATAACCGCCAAATCCTGTGCCAGCTGCAAAAGCCAAAAAGAACTCATAAAAAGATGGGTGATAATTAAAATAGGGCGCCATGACAGTTAATATTGAACCAAATACTAAGAAACCATAGGCACCGCCAGCAAATGTAAAGTTATGGTAGCTTTTAAAAAAGTCATCTTGCTCGCTATAGAACTTTTTATAAAAGTAAGCCCCAATAATAAAAAATACAATCATCATGATTCTAATTACTAGGAGTCCAGTCTCAGAAATCCATGAATCAGTGATTGGCTCATTGCCCAGAAAACCAATATGAGAAAGATGCATTCCCCATAAAATAGCTGCCATAAAACCAAATGCTAATGAAGCAAGAAAATTCTTCTTGTCTTTAGCATTTAAAGACTTAATATCTATCCACATGCCTTTATGTACTATCTTTGCCATTTTTTAGTTCTCTTTAATGTTTAGCTTATTAAATACAACGTTTGCACTTTTTTATAACCATAGAGGAGTTGATCTTTGAACTTTTAGGGAGTTTTTTGATCAGAGGTGCAAACGTTATAAGCCCCATAATATGTAAAGTTTACTTGACTGTCAAGTTTACTTTACACTTAATTGTTCACGAGCTGCATAGACCGCCACCAAGAATAAGGCAACTATTTCGATTAATTCCAGCCAGCTTAACAAGCCAGCATTTGGCAACCCAAAGACAATAAGACAGGCGCTCATAAAATAAATTAAAATAATGAATCCAAAAATCTGATAGAGCTTAGCCGAAGGTTTTCTATAAGCCTGATCGCCAAAAATTATTAAAGGCAGCGACCAAATAATTATGCCAATCCACGGGGTGCCTATTAACAACCCTTGCAAAAGATGGGTGATTAGCAAAGCTCCAATCAACAAAAGAAAATAGGCTCTAAGATTCATTATCATTCAATTTAATAATCAGATCAGCCATCCTGGCTCCAGTTGCTTGAGCTATTTTTTTCTCATCAGAAGTTAAGTTTCCTTGCTTGGTATTAGCGACATGTGAGGGTCCATAGGGAGTGCCACCACTTTTAGTATCGCCAAGCTCAGGTATTGAATAGGGTGAGCCTATAAAAATCATGCCTTGATGCAGCATGTAAGTCATCATATTAAATAATGTAATTTCTTGACCGCCGTGCTGCGATCCTGTTGAAGTAAAAACACAACCCGGTTTATTTTCTAATTCATTGTTGGACCAAATATCCCCAGTTGAATCCAAGAAATACTTAAGCGGCGCTGCCATAGATCCGAATCTAGTGGGCGAACCCAGCGCCAATCCAGAGCAATTTATAAGGTCTTCTTTTGAACAATAAATCTCTCCTTCACTTGGAAGATTTGGCTCACCTGCTTCAGTGACAGTAGAAACTTTTGGTACGGTTCTAATTTTAACCTCAAGACCCTTTTTTTCTGCTCCATCAGCTATTGCATGTGCTAGATTCCTAACAGCTCCCGTGGCTGAATAAAACAAGATTAGAAGATATTTTTGATGCATAATAGTGTCCTTAGCAATACTATAAAACATGAAATTTAAATTACCATTAACTTTATTTTGTCTTTTTTTAGTTTCCTGCGAAAAGGGCGATGTAGAAGTCTTTGATTCTAGGCCAATCTTCTCATCAAGCTTAAGTGGCAAGTGGGTTTTGGTAAATTATTGGGCAGACTGGTGTCCTCCCTGTATAAAAGAAATCCCTGAAATAGTATCTTTTTCTAAGAAATATCCTGAAGTTGAAGTTTTCGCATTTAACTTTGATCGACTTGAAGCCGAAGAGTTAAGGCCGCAAATTAAAAAGTTTGGGATTACCTATCCCTCTATGATTACTCATCCAAGAACTTTATGGGGCATAGAAACCCCAAAAACTCTCCCAGCTACTTATTTTATTTCTCCTGATGGAGAGATTGTTTTTGCCAGCTTAAAACCTCAAGACGAAGCAAGTCTATCTTTGGTATATGAAGACTTACAAAATGGAGTTTAAATATCCTTTTTGAATCAAAGACTCTGGATTGACTTTATTTCCATCAAAGTAGACCGTCCAATGCAGGTGCGGTCCTGTAACTCTCCCGGTTGCTCCAACCAAACCAATTTCATCAGATTGCTCAACCAAATCATTTAGCTTTACTTTTATTTCACTCATGTGCGCATACGAGGAAAATAGACCGTAGCCATGATCAAGGATTAAAGTTAAGCCTGTATAGAAATAATCACCTATCAAAACTACCTTACCTTTAAGAGGGGCAACAATGGGAGTCCCGACAGCCCCCCGAAGATCTAGCGCTAAATGAGCTGATCTAGGCAGGTCATTAACAAATCTTTGCTTGCCAAATGGCGATGTCACAATTCCTGGAACCGGAGCAATAAAATCAAAAGAAGGAGTAATCTCTGTTGAAGAGCTACTTAAAGCAGTTTTAATTTGTATGGCCTCATTGTTTGCTCTAGCTTGGTCTTTTGTGCTTAAGGTCACTTTGCTTTCATCGGCGATAGTAATTCTTGATTCTCCAAAGTTAACCCAATTTACTTTTACATTTACATGGTGCCTAGTAATCAAAAGATCTTTCTTAACAAAAGGAAGGCTCACTAACTGTTTGGTTCCCGTTGAAGTTTTGAAGGTTAAGACATTTGATTTATCCTCTGTTGCAGCCGGAATTGATATGATTTCTCCACTTTTACCTTCAAACAAATCACTTGCAAAACTTTGCATGCTTATTAAAGCAAAGAGAGCTAGAAGGTCAGAGGCCTTAATCTTTTTTTGAAACATTTGAAGTAAATCCTCCATCTCCAAGACGAGTGGTAACGGTATCCCCAACCTTGATATCTTTTGAGGATTTCAAAGCTTGTCCATTCTCGTTCATAACTATTGCATAGCCTCTATCAAGAACAGCCAAAGGACTAATTGCATTTAGATTGGTAGTGATACTTTCAAGCATTAATTTTTTCTTATCAATTAAATTTTTCATTTGAAAATTCAGTGATTTGAGGTTTGTTTTGATGCGGTCTTCATAGTTTTCAAATCTTTGTAATGTGCTTGATTGATAAATCTGCGAAGTGGCCAGTTGGAAGTTTTGTTTTGCGTTGCTAATTATGCCTTGCACGGTATTTGCAAGACGCATCTCAATATTATCAAGAGATTGAGATTGCTCCTTTAACATGGTGAGCGGGCTTTTTAAATTTTGCGATTTAAAGAGAAGTGTTTGCGATTTTTCAGTCAATCTTGACTGGACCAAGTAACCAAGACTAGCTTTCCATTCTTCTAATCTATCATTTAGTTGAAAATAATATTCAGTTACTAGCTCCGCTGCTGCTGTCGGGGTAGGGGCTCTAAGATCTGCAACAAAATCAACAATGGTAAAATCAATCTCGTGGCCAACACCAGAAATTATGGGCAAAGGAAAGTCAAATATTTCTCTTGCCAGACTTTCATTGTTAAAGGCCCACAAGTCTTCAATTGATCCTCCGCCTCGGCATATTAAAATTACATCAAAAGCATTATCTGGATTGAGGTTGTTATAGTTTAGGGTGCTTTGTAAAGCCTCGATAAGTGTTTTGGGGGCAGTGTCACCTTGTACAATTGCAGGGATTAAAGAAACCTGACTGACAGGAGCTCGTCTTTGTATAGTGGTTAAGATATCTTGAAATGCTGCTGTAGATTCAGAGGTAATGACTCCAATATGTTTGGGTTGTTTGGGAATTTGTTTTTTTATCTCTTGAGCAAAGAGACCCTCTGAGTCTAATTTTTTCTTGAGTTCTTCAAATTGATGCATCAAATTTCCAGCTCCAGCTGGTTGCATTGAGCTAACGATCAATTGGTAATCTCCCCGCGGAGCATAGAGACTGACCTGACCTTTTAAAATACATTGATCTCCATTCTGGGGTTCAAAGTTTAATCGTAAGTTTTGATTCCTAAACATGGCGCAGCGAATAGCCCCATCTTCATCTTTTAAGGTAAAGTAAATGTGCCCAGAAGAGGGACGTGCCATGTTCGAAATTTCTCCTATCACAGACACACCTCTAAATTGATTTTCTAAAAGTGTTTTAGCTTGTTGATTCAGTTGACCAACAGAGATAATTTCATCCCCTTGATTTACAATATCTGCACACATAAACGAAGTATATATTGATGACATCACAATTAAAGTCAGCGCAGAATTTTTTTATTTTGTGTTTAGGAGGAAGCCTCATTGGGCTGGCTCCACTATTTGTTAGATGGAGTGAGTTGTCTCCTTCCTGGAATTTGTGTTATCGAATGTTTTTAGCTTTGCCATTTTTAGCTCTTATAAATTTTTATTACAACGGCTCTCAGGCTTTTAAGCTACAAAGTCGGAGGAATTTATTGTTGGTAATAGTTGCTTCGCTGGCATTTGCAGGTGATATGAGCTCTTGGCATTGGAGTCTTCAATTCACTTCTGTCGCCAATGCAACAATTTTCGTAAACACCGCATCGATTTACATGTTAATTTTCGCAGTCTTAATATTTAAGGAATCAATTTCAAGGCAATTTATTCTGTCTTTTATTTTAACTTTTATCGGAGTGATTGGACTTATATATTTTTCAAATATAAAAACTGAGGGTGCATTAATCGGAGACGGAATAGCTTTGATGGCTGCATTTTTGTATGCCATATATTTATTAATTATCTCGCGATTAGGCAAAGAAAGTTCCATCAATATCATTTTCTATACCACGCTTTTTACAGGAATGTTTGGCTTGGTATTTGCCTTAATTGAATCAAGGGAATTTTTACCGAGTTCATCAATGCAATTTCTTAATTTATTGGCTATGGCTATTTTGTGCCAAGTTGGAGGACAGTTCTTTATAACTTACAGCCTTCCAAAGATTAAAGCTTCACTCGGATCTATTGGTTTACTTATGCAGCCAATCATTGCAACTATTTTTGGGGCCATAGTATTTTATGAGTATTTAAATTTTATCCAATTAAGCTTTGTTATCCTTGCCTTACTTGGTATATATTTTGCTAGATTAGAGATAAAACCTAGAGAGGAATTAAAGCATGAAACCTAAAACAAAAGCACAAGAGCTAGGCTTTTTATCAAGAGATTTTGCAGTAGCGAAAGATAAAAAAAATTGGCTAGCTTTATTTGATGACAATGCCATAGTTCAGGACCCAATTGGCAAAAGCCCATTGGACCCAGTAGGTAATGGTCATCAGGGGATTGATGCAATAGAGAAATTTTATGACACAGTTATAGCAAACGGCGATATAGAGTTTAATATTTTAGAATCTATTCCATGCGCCAATGAATGCGCCAATTATGCGCAAATTGTTAACCGTGTTGGTGAGATCAAAATAGAAACAAAAATGATTGTCATTTATCGCATTAATTCAAATGATAAAATTGAGTCCTTGCGTGCCTTTTGGGACTATCAAAAAATGGAAGATCAGCTTAATGAGATTCTATCCACCTAAGCACTGACTTAATTTATTTTTATGGCACTTAAATAAATCAGCCGCAGGATTAGCTATTCCAAATAATGCTAATGGTTGCTAGAATGCTTCCACTAAGACTTTGGGTGATTAGCTCAGTTGGGAGAGCATCTCGTTTACACCGAGAGGGTCGGCAGTTCGAGCCTGTCATCACCCACCAAACAAACAAAAAAAAGCCCGGAAAATTCCGGGCTTTTTATTTTAACTAATTCTTATTAGCTTTCTGAATCACTTACAGCAGCTGACCAAATAACAACACCAAATAAGATCTTGTTAACAAAGTCTGCTAAGTTGTAAACGAGGTTCAATGAAGCGCTGTCTACTCCTCCAGCTAGATAGCCTAATGCATATCCAAGTGGATAAATTGCCCAACCAACAATGATGATCCACATCATAGTGTTGTAGGCAGTTTGAACAGCAGCATTGCCTGATGCGTTTCTTGCTTGTGCACCTTCACCCATCCAAAGTGTATGGATCATGTATATCCAAGCTAACATCCCGACAATAAATGCTGGCATAGCACTCATGAGTCCAGCTTCACCTAAGTAACCAAACACTAACATCACTATAGAACCAACAAAAAGTTTGTAGAATAGTGAAGCAGCAACATCAGTCACAGCTTTTAGGATTAAGTAGAACTCAATAATCAACAATGGCACAGTTAACAACCAGTCAATGTATCTAAACACTGTTGGTGTCTCACCAGTATCAATCCAAACACCTCTCATGTAGAGATAGTGCCAAAATGCAATACCAGTAACTAAACCAGAAATTGTTAATGATGTTTTCCATTTTGCAGCTACACGATCTCTTTCAACAAAGAAAAACGCAGTTGCAGCTAACAAAGCAGCTGTAACTAGCCAGAAAGAAACTCCAACGTAATCATTAGCGTCGAGATCTCCCCCTGAAGCAGCAAAAGTAGGAACCGCCATTACCCCAGCCAAAAGCATAAGTAATTTCATGTTAATACTCCTTATTTATTAATATATTAATACTCTCCCCTATGGACAGTTCATTAAGCATATCAAAAATTAAACTTTTGAGTAAAATAATGATAAGAATTTTATTCATGAAATTTGACAAAATAATTGCTTAAAGGTACAGAAAAAAAAGTTGCAGAAAAATTAAAAAAAGCTATCATTCACAAGCGTTCGCGGTCCGGTAGTTCAATCTGGTTAGAACGCCGCCCTGTCACGGCGGAGGTTGCGAGTTCGAGTCTCGTCCGGATCGCCATTTGAATACAATATGAGCAGTCAAATAGCACTAATACTTTTCAATCTATTGATTGCTGGGACCATCTTTACTCATTTGGCTTTAACCACACCCGTAATCTTTAAAACTCTTGATGAGGATAGTGCTGCAAAGTTTTTGCGCACTATATTTCCGCGCTATTATCTGCTGCTTTTTTTATTATCTTTGCCTGCTGTTTTAATCCTTTATTTTCAAGATTCATCGTTGAGTTGGTGGTTAGGCATCAACATATCTGCTCACGCATTATTAGGCTTATTAGGCATTCCAATAACCAATGCAGCAAAAGATAGAGGCTGGGATAATATATTTTCTTTTTCGCATGGTGTGAGCGTCTATTGCACCATTGTAATTTTTGCACTTAGTATCATTCAATTCTTTATAGCAATCGATTAAATTATATTTTGCATAAAAAGTTAAACCTTCAAACTAAAGTATGTGAAAACTGCAATCGCTCATTTGCCTGGAGAAAAAAATGGGAGCGCTCCTGGGATGAGGTTAAATTTTGTAGTAAAAAATGCAAAGCTGATTCAAAAAAAAGCTGAACAAATGCTTGAACTTGTTGCTTTCACCACCATATTGTTTTCAAGGGAGATAAATAACTATGGCTAGATCAAAAACAAAATCTTTTCAAACTGAGACAAAGCAGCTTTTGCAGTTGATGATTCACTCGTTGTATTCAAACAAGGAGATTTTTCTTAGGGAGCTTGTATCTAATTCTTCTGATGCACTTGATAAGCTGCGATTTAAAGCCATAGAGGACTCAAAGTTACTTGAAGGCGATCCTGATTTAAAAATCGATATTAGTTTAAATACAAAAAATAACACCATAACAATTTCAGATAATGGCATTGGTATGACGGAAGATGAAATTATTGAAAATATTGGAACCATCGCTAAATCCGGTACTGCACAATTTTTATCAGAAATGACCGGTGATAAGAAAAAAGATTCCAATCTTATCGGTCAATTTGGAGTAGGCTTTTACTCTGTGTTTATGGTTGCTGAAAAAGTATCAGTCCATTCTAGATCTGCCAATTCATCTGCAGAAGAGGCGGTCATGTGGGAGAGCACTGGTGAAGATACTTATCAACTTTCAAAGATTCCAAAGGAAGATAGAGGCACAAAGATTACTATTTACCTGAATGAAGACAATAAAGAATTTGCTGAACTGATGAGAGTAAAATTCTTGTTACAAAAATATTCTCAATATATTAACTTCCCATTAATTCTAAATCCAGAAGAGGGCGAGCCAGAAACCATCAATGATTCAGAGGCGATTTGGTTAAAGTCCAAACGCTCTGTTAAGGCGGATGAATATAAAGAATTTTATAAGTTTATATCCTATGATTCCAACGATCCTTTAACCTGGATGCACAACAAGGTTGAAGGCAAGCAAGAATACTCAAGCTTACTTTTTATTCCTGAAAAATCTCCTTACGATCTCTGGAACAGAGACACCCCAAGAGGAATTAAGCTATTTATTCAACGAGTCTTCATCATGGATGATGCTGCTCACTTTTTGCCGTTATATCTTCGTTTTGTTAAAGGTGTAGTTGATTCAAGTGATTTACCCCTAAATGTTTCTAGAGAAATTCTTCAAGACCATCCTTTGGTTGATTCCATTAAAAAAGGTCTCAGCAAGAGAGTGCTTGATACCTTAAAGAAAATGCAAAAGGATCAACCAGAAGACTATCAGAAATTTTGGAAGGAATTTGGTTTAGTGATTAAAGAAGGTCCAGCTGAGGACTATGAAAATTCAGAGTCTATCGCTGAGCTCTTTTTGTTTGCAAGCACTGCCTCAGATGGTAATAAAGTTGATACCACTCTAGATCAATACATCGAACGAATGAGTGATGATGAAGAAAAAATTTATTACTCAATTGCCGATACATATGAAGCCGCAGCCAATTCTCCTCATATCGAACACTTGAAAGCTAATGGAACCGAGGTTTTGCTTTTGACTGACAGAATTGACGAGTGG
>CAYVYQ010000036.1:3586-9497 GCA_964455855.1 uncultured Gammaproteobacteria bacterium | reverse complement strand
AGGAAATTATCAATACTTATGTATAATTTTAGGCTTCTAATTATTTAAGATGTACTTACTCACAAAAACCACCGAAACTGAACTCAATAGAGTGCAAGCTACTATTGCAAAAGAGCTTTCTAACGAAAAAATTATTCAGGAAATTTATGAATATATTTTTAATGTGAAAGGGAAAAAAACTAGAGCATTATTGTGTTTGCTTGCTTCTAAATCATCAGATATCAAGCCTAAAAATAGAATAGCTTTAGCAAGTATTATTGAGCTTTTGCATACAGCAACATTGGTTCATGATGATGTGGTAGATGAGTCAGAACGAAGACGAGGCACAGAATCAGTCAATCAAGTCTGGACAAACTCCTACAGCGTCTTGATGGGCGATTTCATTTATTCAAAAGCCTTTATTTTGATGGTAAAACTAGGCATCTCATCTATCTTAGATGAATTGGCAAAAGCCACAAATGATATTGCCAGGGGTGAAATTATTCAATTAGAACTTTTTGAAAACAATCAACCCATTACGCTTGATGACTTGCTAAAAGTTAGTTACCTAAAAACAGGTAGGCTTTTTGAGGCATCAGCAAAAACTGGAGCAATGCTTGCATGCAAATCAAAAGAAGAAATCAAAATATTTGGACAACTGGGCAAGGCTCTGGGGACTGCGTTTCAAATTCAAGATGATATTTTGGATTATGAGGCCTTTAAACTTGATATAGGAAAGCCCGCTTTCAAAGATTTCAGGGAGGGAAAAATTACTTTTCCGCTATATTTTGCTTTGCAAAATATTGATAAAAAAAATAGAAGGTTTCTTTTAGATAGATTAGGTCAATCTAAATTATTAAAAAAAGATCAAAATATAATCTATCAATTAATACGAGATGATAAAACGCAAAAAGAAATAAATGCCTTATTGGACAAATATGCTAAAGAAACTCTCAAGCACTTGAATAAATTAAAGCATCACCCCTGCTACAATGAGATGCTAAACTTAATAAACTTCTCGCATTTAAGGAAAATATGACATTCATACCTGAATCAAGATATACAAAAGAAGATTTAATTGCTTGTGGAAATGGAGATCTATTTGGTCCAAATAATGGTCGTCTACCAGCAGACGAGATGCTGATGTTTGACTCTATTGACCAAATAGACAAAGTTTCAGGTAAATATTCCAAAGGAAAAATTATTGCTCATCTAAATATAGATGAGACTTTATGGTTTTTTAAAGTTCATTTTAAATCAGATCCAGTAATGCCAGGATGTCTGGGCTTAGATGCCATGTGGCAATTGTTAGGCTTCTACTTGTGCTGGCTTGAATTACCCGGCTATGGAAGAGCGCTAGGCTCAGATAAAGTTAAGTTTTTTGGTCAAGTGACTCCCAATGCAAAAATAGTTAGGTATGAAATTGATATAAAACGAGTTATTAATAGAGGAGCGGTTGTTGGATTTGCTGATGGGGATATGTTTGTTGATGATCGTCATGTATATTCAGCAGAGGGCTTAAGGGTTGGTCTATTCAAGGACACTAGCGAATTCTAATGAAGAATGTAGTTGTAACCGGAATGGGTATAGTCTCTTGCATAGGCTCCGATATTCAAGAAGTATTAAGCAGTCTTAAGAATGGAAAATCTGGTATAACAAAAAACTTAACATATGAGGAAATGGGTTTTAGAAGCCATGTTTCTGGAGCAGTAAATATAAATTTATCTGAGCTGATTGATAGAAAGACTCTTCGCTTCATGAGTGAGGCCTCAGGATTTGGATACATTGCTGCTCAAGAGGCACTGCTCAATGCATCGTTAAATCTCGAGGAGATGAATGCCTCAAGAATTGGAATAGTGGCTGGCTCTGGAGGAGCCTCGTCAGCTGCTCAAATAGAAGCGTCTGATGTTGCAAGAGAGCGAGGACCCAAAAGAATTGGGCCTTATGCTGTTACGAAAACAATGGGGAGCACCGTTTCTGCTATTTTAGGGACTACTCTTAAGCTAAAAGGAGTAAATTATTCTATATCATCCGCATGCTCAACCAGTGCTCATTGCATTGGTCATGCAGCAGAACTGATTCAATTAGGCAAACAAGACATCATTATTGCTGGTGGTGCCGAACAAGAGCACTGGACCTCGTCCTCCATGTTTGATGCAATGGGGGCTCTATCTTCACAATACAATAATTCGCCTGAGAAAGCCTCTAGACCTTTTGACATTGATAGAGATGGTTTTGTAATTGCTGGTGGTGCCGGAATGCTTATCCTTGAAGAAGAAGAGCATGCAATCAAAAGGAATGCTCCCATAATTGCAAGATTAAAGGGTTACTGCGCAAACTCAGATGGATATGACATGGTCTCTCCCTCAGGCGAAGGGGCAACAAGATGTATGAACGAGGCAATGGAGGCTTATAAATCAGATGTAGATTACATCAATGCTCATGGTACGAGTACTCCTGTCGGAGATCTTGCCGAACTAGGAGCAATAAAAAAAGTATTTGGAGGAAATGCTCCTATCATTGGATCCACCAAATCTATGACAGGACACTCTCTAGGAGCAACTGGCGCTCAAGAAGCAATTTATTCTATCCTAATGATGCAGCATGATTTTATTGCTCCTTCAATCAATATAGAGACCTTGGTTGAAGAGGCAGAGGGGCTGAGAATTTCTCAATCAATGATGGAGCAAAAATTAAATGCTGTAATGAGCAATTCATTTGGCTTTGGTGGAACCAATGCAAGTCTAATTTTTAGTAAGTAAATTAAGCTAATCGAGATCCATTGACAGCCCCTTTTTGTGGAACAGCTAAAATAATACTTCCATCAGGTTGAGTGAAGCCTGTTACAAGACACTCTGACATAAATGGTCCTATCTGTTTTTTAGGAAAATTAATTACTGCAGCAATCTGCATGCCTATCAAAGACTCAGGATTATAGTGATCTGTTATTTGTGCAGATGATTTTTTAATGCCTATTTCTGATCCAAAATCTATTGTCATTTTTATTGCTGGCTTAATGGCCTCTTTAAACTCCTCGGCAGATAAAATAGTTCCAACACGAATATCTACCCTCTCAAATTCTTTCCAAGCTAAGTCATTCATTATTGTTCCTTGTTGCTTAATATTTTTTTTATGAAGGTAGTTTCTTCAATGCTATATGGCGATCCATCTTGACGGAAAATATCATGAAACCATTGATTTGGTTCTGAGAGACTATCCCCCTCCATTACTAAATTACCTTTATCTCTTTCTTCATTTAAATACAAAATTGTTTCCCAGTTAAAATTTGTTTGACTGCGTCCAGCAACTAAACCCCAGTTATAACAAGCAATGTTATATTTTTTAAAAATTGGAAGACAAAATTCAAAGGTAGTTCCATATTCTCTCGCCATATATTCAGTACACATCAATGGCCTGCCAATTGTTCTCAATTTTTCTATAGTCGGTTCAAGCTTTTCAGCCTCATATGTATGAAAAGTAATAATATCCGACTTATTCTGATTTAGAGCAATGATTGAGTCGCCTATTGATCCATCTAAACAAGAAGTCAAAGGTTGAGAGGGTCTAATCTCATGAGCCCAATTCCAAACATAATCAAGCAAAGTATATGATTTCTCGCCTATGCCAAACTGCCCTGGTTCATTGTATAAATCCCACATTAAGATTCTTTCATCCTCTTTGTATAACTCAAGAAGCTCTTGCGTATATGTTTGCAATCTTTTTAGATGCTTTTCTGTCTTTAATTCAAAGATCTCTGTAACAATTTGATGTCCGGGACTTTGCTTCCATCCAGAATTATGAATTCCTCTAATCGGAAGCGGCTGAGGTCCTAGCTGAGGGAATGGATAATGACAATCATCGAATAAAACAATAATCGGCTTGATTTCAAAGCTCTGACAACAATCTAAAAAATTATTAAACCTTATTAAAAATTGATCTTTCTCATCCCACAAAAGATCATGCAAGTAAACTCTGAGGGAATTAAAACCAAGGTCCTTTGCCCAAGAAATCTCCTTTGCAATCTCATCAAGTTTAAATGTGTCTTCTTGGAACATTTCGATTTGATTGATGCAAGAGCTTGGAAGAAAATTACACCCAACTAGCCAGCCTTGCTTGTTGTACCAACTAAATGCTTGGTCTAAATTCCAAACACTCACATTCAGTCTCTTTCGTCCCACCAAGGAAAAAAGTCAGGCATATCTGAGGAGATAAGATTTTTAAACTTTGCTGGACGCTTCTCTAGAAAGGAGTTCACGCCCTCTCTTGCATCATCTGATGCTCCTCTGGAATCAATAGCCTTGCTTTCAATGACATGAGCATCGTATGGATCGGTTTGACCGAAAGACCTCCAAAGCATTTGTCTAGTAATTGCTATTGAAATTGGTGCAGATTTCTCTACAAGCGCCTGAGCAATATTTATGGCATCGTGAATTAAGTTTTCTGGTTTATGAATACTTGAAATTAATGAGATATCTAATGCCTCCTGAGAATCTATAATTCTGCCAGAAAATGTTAAATCTAAGGCTTTAGAAATTCCAACAATTTTTGGAAGAAACCAGCTGCTACATGCATCAGGTACAATCCCTCTATTATTAAAAACGAATCCAAATCTAGCATCTTCTGATGCAATACGAATGTCCCCAGGAAGCTGCATAGATGCTCCAATACCGACGGCAGGACCATTACAAGCAAATATAATTGGCTTTAAAAATTTATACATTCTCAAAGTAAGAATTCCGCCAGAATCTCTTCTGAAATCATCCTCTTTTACTGCAAAATTATCAAAAGATGGATTAAATGTATCTTTGCCGCTACTTAAATCAGCGCCTGCGCAAAATGCTCTCCCTGATCCTGAAATAATGACTGCTTTTAGATTGTCATCTGCTTCTATTGAATCTAAAGCGCTTATTAACTCCTCCATCATTAGGAATGTAAAAGCGTTTAATTTTTCTGGCCTATTCAATAAAAGAACAGCAAGATTTTCATGCTGTTCAAGTGTAATTGTTTTGAAAGTCACTAAAGCCTAGAAAGGAATATCTTCCTCTGAGATTTGAGATGCTTGAGATGGAGCAGATTGAGAAGCAGGCTGAGATTGATCATAGGCTCCGCCATCACCAGAGGATTGCCTGCCACCAAGCATATTCATCTCATTACCAAGTATTTCAGTTGTGTATCTATCATTCCCCTCTTTATCTTGCCACTTTCTTGTTTGTAACTTGCCTTCAATATAAAGTTGAGAGCCTTTATCAAGATATTGTTCTGCAATTTCTGCCAATTTTCCAAAAAAGACCACTCTATGCCATTCAGTTTTTTCTCTTTGCTCTCCAGAATCTTTATCCTTCCAAGATTCTGATGTTGCAATCGAAAGTGTAGCGACTGCTGTATTTGTCTGGGTGTAACGCATTTCAGGCTTTTGCCCTAAATTACCCACCAAAATTACTTTATTTACTCCTCTAGCCATAATTACCTCTTATAATTACTTAAGTTTAACTCGAAACAAATCAGCTGGATAAAAATTCTTTAAATAAATGGATAAAATTTCTATAAAAGGTGCACGAACGCATAATCTTAAAAATATTTCTCTAGAAATCCCTCGAGGAGAATTGATTGTTATCACTGGATTATCTGGTTCTGGAAAATCATCGCTAGCTTTCGACACAATTTATGCTGAGGGTCAGAGACGTTATGTAGAGTCTCTTTCGGCATATGCAAGACAATTTTTATCTATGATGGAAAAACCAGATGTTGATCAAATTGATGGTCTCTCCCCAGCAATATCTATTGAGCAAAAATCCACTTCACATAACCCAAGATCGACTGTAGGAACTGTTACAGAAATATATGATTATCTAAGGTTGTTGTATGCAAGAATTGGGATTCCAATTTGCCCAGATCATAACGAAGAACTTTCTGCCAAAACCGTCAGTGAGAT
>CAYVYQ010000036.1:0-3486 GCA_964455855.1 uncultured Gammaproteobacteria bacterium | reverse complement strand
CTACTTTTTTCTTCAAATTTTTCTTGTTCTCAGTGCGGTTATTCTGTAACTGAGTTAGAGCCAAGGATGTTTTCTTTTAATAATCCTTTTGGAGCATGTGAAAAATGCGATGGTTTGGGGGTTATTCAATACTTTGATCAAAAGAAATTAATCGCAGATAATTCTGCAACAATTAATGAGGGGGCTATTAAGGGATGGAATAGAAGAAATAGATTCTATTTCCACCAATTAAAATGTTTAGCTAAGCACTATGATTTTAATTTAGATACCCCTTGGGAATCCTACTCAGAAGAAATCCAAAATATTCTGTTATGGGGATCGAAGGATAAAATCAACTTCTCTAAAAGTTTTAGGAGTGGCAGCAAAATAGTACGGCAACATCGTTTTGAAGGCATTATTCCTAATACTGAGAGAAGATTCAAAGAAACAGATTCAGAATTTATTAGAAATGAATTAGCAAAGATGCTATCAGATAGCCACTGTAATGCTTGTGGAGGATCTAGGTTGAGAAAAGAATCAAGAAATATTTTTATTGATGCCACTCCAATTCAAAAAATTACAAATCAAAAAATTTCCGATGCATTATCCTTTTTCCATAATATTGAACTTGATGGAGCTAAGGCAATGATCGCTGAAAAGATTTTAAAAGAAATCAAGGAGCGTCTTTCATTTCTCGAAGACGTTGGGCTTAATTATCTAACTTTAGATAGAGGTGCTGGAACTCTTTCCGGGGGAGAAGCTCAAAGAATTAGGCTGGCTAGTCAAATTGGATCTGGTCTAGTTGGCGTTACTTATGTTCTTGATGAGCCCTCGATAGGGCTTCATCAAAGAGATAATGAGAAGCTAATTAAAACCCTATATCACCTAAAAAGCCTTGGAAATACAGTAATAGTAGTTGAGCATGATGAGGAAGCAATTAGATGTGCTGATCATATTATTGACATTGGCCCAGGGGCTGGCAAGCATGGTGGAGAGATCTGTGCCCAAGGAAAATTAACAGATATCTTAAAAAGCAAGGAGTCAATGACTGCGGCCTATCTCTCTGGTAAAAGAAAGATTGAATTTCCCAAGAGCACCAAGAAACCTGATAAATTTATTGAAATTATTGAAGCGTATGAAAATAATTTACAGCACGTAACTGCAAAAATTCCAGTGGGAGTCTTTACTTGTATTACTGGTGTTTCCGGCTCAGGTAAATCCTCTCTCATCAATCAAACTTTGATGCCTATGAGTAGCTTTTTGCTCAATAAAGCAAATCTAAATAAAGAAATCAAATGCAAACAAATTAAAGGTTTGGAGTATTTAGACAAGGTCATAGGAATAGATCAATCCCCTATTGGTCGAACTCCAAGATCCAATCCAGCAACCTATACAGGCCTCTTCTCACATATCAGGGATTTATTTTCTCAATCTGAAGAAGCAAGAACAAGGGGATATAAACCGGGTAGATTTAGTTTTAATGTAAAGGGAGGAAGATGCGAGGCATGCCAAGGAGATGGAATGATAAAGGTTGAGATGCATTTTCTAGCAGATATTTATGTCAAATGTGATATTTGCGATGGTAAAAGATACAACGAACAAACGCTTGAAGTTAAATACAAAGGAAAAAATATTGCTGAGGTTTTGGGTATGACCGTTGAAGAGGCTCTAGAGTTTTTCGAAGCAATTCCAGCAATTAAAAATAAGCTTCAGACTCTTGCAGATGTAGGTCTTACCTATATAACTCTTGGGCAGTCTGCCACTACCTTATCTGGAGGAGAGGCTCAAAGAATTAAGCTTGCTAAAGAACTTTCTAAAAGAAGCACCGGTAAAACATTATTTATATTAGATGAGCCGACTACAGGCCTGCATTTTTATGATATTGAATTGTTGCTAGGAGTCTTAAAAAGACTCTCTGATCAAGGCAATACTGTGGTGGTAATTGAGCACAATCTGGATGTTATTAAATCAAGTGACTGGATAATAGATCTTGGTCCAGAGGGAGGGAGTGATGGAGGTCTAATAATAGCTGAGGGACCACCCAGCAAAGTTTCTGAGTCTAAAAAATCTTATACAGGTAAATATCTAAAAGAGGTTCTTAAAAGTTAAGCAGCTGAACCCTCTTTAAGCTCAGGCTCAGCTATTTCAGAAGAGCCATCTAAATCTCTATCCACCCACTCAACGTATGCCATGTCCGCTTTATCGCCTGGTCTAAAGCCAGCTTTGATAATTCTTAAATAGCCACCAGGTCTGTCTTTTGATTTAACAGCAATTTCAGTAAAAAGCTTATTAACAACCGAGTCAAGTCTGAGCTTATTAAACGCTCTTCGTCGATTTGCAACAGAATCATCCTTGGCCATAGTAATTAAAGGCTCTATAAAAGACCTTAGTTCCTTAGCCTTTGGAACTGTTGTTTTAATTAACTCCCTTTCAATGAAAGCAATAGCAAGATTCTTCATCAGTGCTTTGCGATGAGAAGAGTTTCTATTTAATTTTCTACCTGATTTTCTATGTCTCATTGTTATTAACCCATTGGAGGCCAATTCTCTAGCGTCGAACCAAGAGAAAAGCCTTTAGATGCTAGAACATCCTTAATTTCATTTAAAGATTTTTTACCTAAATTAGGAGTTTTCAATAAATCAAACTCAGTTCTTTGAAGTAAGTCACCAATTAAGAAAATGCTTTCAGCTTTCAAACAGTTTGTTGATCTAACTGTAAGTTCTAACTCCTCAATTGATCGCATTAAGAATGGATCAAAGTCATTTTGATCTTTCTTAGCCTCTTGTTCTGCTATAGCATCAAGATCAACAAATGCAGCTAGTTGTTGTTGCATAATGGTCGCAGCATGCTCTATTGCCTTCTTAGGATCCAGCGTTCCATCAGTTTCTAATTCAACAATCAACTTATCTAGGTCAGTTCTTTTTTCAAATCTTGCATTTTCAACTGTATAAGCAACTCTTCGAACTGGGCTAAAAGAAGCATCCACCTTTAAAGCTCCAACAGCAGTCTCTTCTTCTCCTCTTGAATCTGCAGGTTCATATCCCCTTCCAGTTTTTACAGTTGCTGTTAAAGACAAACTAACTTTATCGACCAATGATGCAACATGATGCTCCGCATCAGGTAATTCAACGTTACCTGGAACCTCAAAAGAGTTAGATGTGACTTCGCATGGGCCAGAGACATCTAGCTTAATAACAGCACTAGTTCCTTCTATTAAGCTGATAGGCATGTCTTTAAGATTTAATAATATATCAATAACATCCTCTCTCACGCCTTCAATTGTTGAGTATTCATGAGAAATACCATCAATGGTGACATCAGTTATTGCAGCGCCTGGCATTGAAGATAAAAGAATTCTCCTTAATGCATTTCCTAGGGTATGACCAAAACCTCTTTCTAAAGGCTCTAATGTAATTTTAGATGTATTGTTATCTATGTCATCAACTTGAATGTCAGTTGGGACTAAAAGATCTATTACTGATGTTTCCATAATTTCCTTCCGTTTTT
>CAYVYQ010000035.1:0-9514 GCA_964455855.1 uncultured Gammaproteobacteria bacterium | reverse complement strand
CATAAATAAGCATTTGCTCAAAAACCCCAATAGCCCCCTCGAGATCTCCAACCAAGATGGATAAATTAGCATATTTAAATAGCAAGGATAGATTAGTTGGATCTTTGAATAGCTGCTTAAAAACTTCTTCTTTTTGTTGCTCTGCTGCAGCCAACTCATCAGGATCTGATATGGCGGGCTGAACATTTTGCGCAGATGAGTACATGCACAAAAAAGTACAATAAAGTGCAATGAATGTTCTTAGTTTCATGTTGATAAAGCTAAATTGCGGAGTAAATCTCCATACAAAAGCTCATATGACGCATATTTAAACATAAAAGTGATAATTTATCATTTTATTAAATATCAAGGAGACCTTAACGAGTCAGAGGTTATAATAATCTGATGAAAAAATCTGAGTTAACAAGAGCCAAGCTAATTACAGCAGTTTCAAATCTGCTTAATAAAGGTCAGAAAATTTCTGTGGCAAGCATTTCAAAAGAAGCAAAAACAGCTTATGGGACCTTTTACAGATACTTTAATAATCTGGATGAGATCCATGCCGCTACAATGATTCAAATAGTCGTTGATGTGGCTGAAAAACTTGAGCAGCAATTAAAAAAAGAAAAATCTAATCTTTTTAAGGTTTACTATGCTTGGTATGTAGCCATTGATTTGTTTAAAGGGGACTACATGGCTAACTGGCTGATAGATAATCCCAGCAGCATTAATGATGCATGGGTTTTAACACAACCCATGACCAGTCAATGGTTGCAAAATGCCATTGCTGATAAAGAAGAGCCTGAGCTGACTGCAGACAATCTAAGGCACTTCAAGATGGCTCAAACTTATATTTTTTGGACTTACCAGAATGCCCTGCGAGAATTATTAAAAGGCAGAAAATCAATTCATGTATACACGGATTTGATGAACTCAGTTAATTTAATGAATCTGCCAAGTAAGACCAATAAAAAATATTTAAAAAAAGTTGCTAACTATATTTCTTAAGAAATACATTCCCGTGAAAAAAGATCTAAAAAAATTTACTCGGTACGGTCTTTTGATTTTTGCAATTTTGGTAAGTTTTCTACCAATATTTAACCCATTGCAAATTTTTAGCAACTTACAGAATTATTCTTTTGATACTCTTCAAAGACTTTTACCAAGAGAGATTTATGTTGAAGACCCTGTTGTAATCATCGACATTGATGATCGCTCCCTTGCCGAAATTGGGCAATGGCCATGGCCAAGAAATCAATTAGCAAAATTGACGGATCAAGCTTATGCAGCTGCTGCACTAGGATTTGATATAGTTTTTGCGGAATCAGACAGAACCAATCCTCAAAATTTTATTTCCAGTTACCCTCTCAATGAAGTATTAAAAAAAGAGCTATCAAAACTGCCTAGCAATGATGAGCTTTTTGCTCAAGCTATTTTAAATCATGGAACCGTCGTCTTAGGTCAGGCTTTAAATAATAAAAATAACGCTAAGCCTTATAAAGCCAAATATGGTTTGGTAACTCAAGGCGATGATCCCAAGCAATTCATTAGAAATTATTTGGGTGCACAAAACAACATCAAACTACTGGATGACTCAGCCACAGGGGTTGGTTCAATGAGCATCGGAAACAATGATGCAATTGTTCGCCAATTACCTACCTTTGAAAGAATTGATGATCAATTGGTGCCTAGCCTTGCCTTAGAAATGACAAGAGTGGCTGTGGGAGCTTCCACTTTTCAGATTAAGTCATCTAATGCCTCAAGCGAGGAAGCCTACGGTGCTCAAACAGGTATCAACAACATTAAATTAGGCCCTCTCACCATCCCAACAACCCCCGAAGGCAATGCATGGGTTTACTTTGCCCCTACCAAAAATATTCCCACAGTCTCTGCGGGAGATGTGATCTCGGGAGCAATACCCCCTGAATTTTTTGAGGGCAAGGTTGCGCTTGTTGGAACATCTGCTGCTGGCCTCCTCGATCTCAGATCCACACCTACAGAGAAAAATATTCCCGGCGTGACAATCATTGCTCAGTTTATTCAGCAAATCTTTGCAAATGAATTTTTACAAAGACCCGACTGGCTGTTTGGTGCGGAATTTCTAGCTGGACTGATTTTGGCTATTTTAATTACTTTAAGCATTCAAGCCCTAGGTCCAATTGGAGGATTGAGTGTTTTGATAGCTGGTTCTGGAGGCATCATAGGTTCAAGTTATTATTTTTTTAAATCTAAGCTATTTTTGGTTGATCCAATATCGCCATTGATCATTTCTTTAAGTGTTTATGTGGCTGTAACTTTCTTCAATTTTTTATTCACTGAACTTGAGCGCAGCAGAGTCAGAGGTGCCTTTGCACAATATCTTTCCCCAGAAATGGTTAATCGTTTGGCGGAATCTAGTGAATCCTTGGTTCTGGGTGGAGAAAGAAAAGAAATGACCTTTTTATTTTCTGATATTAGGGGGTTTACCAAAATTTCTGAGCAATACAAGGATGATCCGGAAGCTTTAACTCAACTGATTAATCAATTGCTTACTGTGTTATCAAACTCCATTTTAGAGCACGGCGGAACCATAGATAAATATATGGGTGACTGCATCATGGCTTTTTGGAATGCACCCACCGATCAAGCTGATCATCGCCAACTAGCAATCAAGGCAGCCCACTCAATGAATGAAGCTTTGGATGAATTCAATGCTCAGACAGAGGGAAATTTAGACTTTAAGCTTGAAATAGGTATTGGTATTAACTCTGGAAACTGCATTGTTGGCAACATGGGTTCTGACAAACGTTTTGACTATACCGTTCTTGGCGATGCTGTGAACCTTGCATCTAGACTGGAAAGTCAATCATCCAATTATGGTTTGCACATGATCGTGGGTGAGAATACTCACATGGATGATTCTGAATTCACGATCATTGAGATTGACAAAATTGCAGTCAAAGGCAAATCTTCTGCTGAAACAATCTATACCTGTTTTAAACCAGAGATGAAATTTACAGAGGAATTCTTAAAAAAACATGAAGCCTTCTTGGTTGAATATAGAAGTCAAAACTGGGATGGTGCTAATTTATTAATTGATGAATTAATACCTTCCTCTAACGAGCTTGAACTATACTACAAGCACATGAGAGCAAGAATTGAAGAATATATTGCAAGCCCCCCTGCGTCTGACTGGAAAGGAGTCTATGTTGCTAAAAATAAATAGAATTCGATCCCTATCAATTTTTGCTATCTGCATAAGCTCAATCAATTTGATGGGTCAAGCCATTGTGAATATCGAAGATTTACGGCGTGAAGGTGAGATAGGGTTTTTTACCAATATTAGTGCTAATTTCAATGCATCAAGAGGGAATAGAGATAGAGATTTTTACTCGGCACAATTAAGATTTGATAATAATTCTGAAGAAGCTGAATCTTTTCTAATCCTCCAACAAAGCGAGAGAAAGTCCAATGATACGCCCATTGATGAATCAACTTTTATGCATGCTAGATATATTTTGGTTGGTCAAGAAGCTGTGAACTGGGAAGTATTTGCTCAATACAGTGAAAACCCTTTCAGAAATTATAAAAAAAGATCTGTTCTTGGTGGTGGTCTGAGATATGAACTATCAGACTCAGCGCGCTTGGGTGCCGGTTTACTTAACGAGGATGAAACCGATCTTACCGGAGCATCAAAAACAACAGAAAGACTTGGCTTCTATCTACATAACTCATTTGAGCTAGCAGATAATATTTACTTCAAGCCAACCATATATTTTCAACCAAGCCTAGATGATTTTGAGAATGACTACAAAGCAAGTATCATCTTAGCCTTAGATTTTAAAGTAAATGAAAATGTTAATATCAAGATGCAGTATTCATCTTTTCATGACTCAGATCCGCCTATGTTGGCTGAGAAGACAGATGAATCCATCTCCACTGTATTTTCATATAACCTAAATTAACTATGGAAGGATTTATAGAAATTTTTAGAAATGTTTGGGAAGAAGGTTTCCTTGGCATTGGCATCACTGAGATTATAGTCTCAATGCTCATATTTATAGCTGGGGCTATATTCAGAGCTTTTTTTGTTGGCAGAGTGCTTAAATGGATGGAAAAACTCACTGCCCATACAGATTCTGAGATCGATGATGTGCTGCTTGAATCACTAAAAAAACCTCTTGGATATATTCCAATGACGGTTGCTTTATATTTTATAGCTGTCTATCTCCCCCTTTCAGGTATGGCAGATACTTTCGCTACTAATCTCGTTAAAGCAATGATTGCTTTTACTATTTTTAGTGCTCTTGCCAATAGCATTGCTCCAATTTTTCAAGCGTTTACTTCAAGCGCAGTACTAACGAAATCAATGACCATGTGGCTTGAGAGAGCTGCAAGAATAATTATTTGGATCATTGGGCTTGGAATAATACTTGATATCTTTGGTATTCAAATTGGTCCTTTGGTTGCTGGTCTGGGCTTGTTCTCTGTGGCTGTTGCGCTTGGAGCTCAAGATTTATTTAAGAACCTTATCTCTGGATTATTGATTATTGGAGAAAATAGATTTCAACCTGGCGATCGTATTGAGGTGCCTGGCTCCCTGCATGGCATGGTTGAAGATATTGGTTTTAGATCAACGCTTGTCAGAATGTTTGATACAGCTCCCATGCTGGTTCCAAATAAAGATCTCTCAGATGTAAAAGTTATCAATCATGGCAACATGGAATATAGAAGAATTAGTTGGACACTCAACCTTATTTACTCAACCACTCAAGAGCAGCTGGCAAAAATTTGTGAAGAAATTACAAACTTTATTACTACTTCGGAAGAATTTGTTAATAACCCCAATCAAGAGTCTTTTGCTAGAACTGAAGAGCTGGCTTCGAGCTCAATTGATGTTAGAGTGCTTTGTTACACAGATCCGGTCGGCTTGACTGATTTTTCTAAAATTAAGCAAAATCTTATCTTTGAGATTATTAAAATTGTCCGCAACAATGGTTCAGAATTTGCTTACCCTTCAACTTCTGTCTACGTAGAAAACACTGATCCATTGAATGTTGCAGATTATTCAACAGAGGGTCTAAAAGCAAAAGATATTTCTCACCAAGCTGCGCCTGATAAAGGTGATGACTAATTTGAAGTTCTTTGAGAGACGCTCAGTTCTAATTCTTTAAACAATCCAGGATGCTCTTCAGAGAGCTCTGCCAAGTCTGACTTAGTTAATTCAAGCAGTTTGGTATCATCGGCAGCAGTAATGGTGGCGTTTCGCGGAGCATTTCCAAGCAAGCCCATCTCCCCAAAATAATCTCCTGCAACCAAATAGACTGGCTGATCGATTTCAACTTTAACCTTTCCATATTCAATAATGAACATCGAATCAGCCTCTTCGTCCTTTGAGAAAATAGTCTCATGCTCACTCACAAGAACTACCTGAAGCTTTTCATTGATTTTCCCCACTGCCCCGATAGGAAGCTCTTGAAACAGAGGCACAGAAGCAATAGCCTCGAAGCTAACTAAAAAATTCTTTTTTTGAATTTCTTCATAATATGCTGATGCAAGAATAGCTGCTGGTAAAGCAAACATGCCTATACCAACCAACATGGTAAAACTTGCTAACAACTTGCCAAGGTCTGTCATAGGCACAACATCGCCATAACCTACAGTAGTTAAAGTGGCTATACCCCACCACATGGTGGATGGAATACTGCCAAAGACATCTGGTTGAACAGTGGATTCTAAAAAGTATATAAACGTTGAAACAACCAATAAAATTGAAATCACCATGATTTGCGATCCAAGCAAAGCATTGCGCTGTTTAATAATTGTTTTAATTAATGTGTTTGTTGGTAATAGAAATCTGGACTGACTAAAAATATCAAAGAGTCTGAATAAGCGCAAAATTCTTAAATCATAAACAGAAAAAAATACTTGATTGATAAGGACCAATCCGTCAATTGATATTAGAAATGATAGCCTGCGTTCAACAATAACCCTCAAGAATAACTCAATTGCAAAAATGCTTATGGAAATCAGATAGAGCGTCTTGAGTATTGGCATATCAAGAGGAAAATAACCAGCACTAGAAATTATTTGATGAATGATATTCAAAGCTATCACTGCTCCAAAAAACTTATTTAATGCTTCTAGTGTACTTTTCATAAAATAATTATAACTTGAGTGTGTTATATGAAAAACCTACCTTAAAATATTAATCATTAATGTTGCATTTTTTTGATAGGATAGTTCTTTGAAGAAATCAATTTTAGGGGTGAATAAAAAGCATGTCTGACCAAACTATCCTTGCAACTACTTTGGTCGTTCTCATGGGTTTGCTCATTTGGGGGAAATGGCGCTATGACGCGGTTACGCTTATTTGCTTGGCAGCATTAGTTTTATTTGGCGTTGTACCTGCAGATAGTGCATTTTCAGGCTTTGGCCATCCTGCTGTTATAACAGTTGCTCTTGTGCTTTTAATCAGTAGAGGTTTGCAAGAAGCTGGAATGGTGAGTTTGGCTGGAAACTTAATGTCTCGTCTGACTCTGTCAGAAAATCAATACATGATAGTGATTATGGTTGTAGCAGCATTTTTATCCTCATTTATGAACAATATTGGAGCCATGGCTTTATTGCTTCCGATAACACTGTCGCTGTGTCAAAAAATGGAATGGAACCCTTCAAAATTTCTTATGCCGTTAGCTTTTGCCAGTATTCTTGGTGGCATGAATACCGTCATAGGCACACCTCCAAATATTATTATTGCTCAATACAGACAAGAATACACAGGTGTTGCTTTTAACTTTTTTGACTATTCATTTGTTGGGCTTGCTGTAAGTATCTTAGGTGTTCTATTTATTGCATTGATTGGCTTTAGGTTTGTAAAAGTACGTGACAATGCTAATGATGCAACCAGACTAATCGATTTAAAAAACTATCTTTTTGAAGTAACCGTAAAAGAAGATAGCAAAGCCATTGGGATGAGGTTATCAGAAATAAAAAAGATTTCCGGTCCTGAAACTGAGGTCTTAGGGGTAGTAAATGAAACTGGGGGTGTTTCAAGAGTTTCTATGGGTAAAAAAATACAACCAGGACAAATCTTGGTCATCAAAACCTCTCCAGATTATATTTCTAATATTCAAGAATCTCTTGGGTTTGAAATTGCCGATGATCTCGTCACGGTGAAAGAATCTGATTTAGCAGAAATTGAGGTTATGGTCACTGCTGGATCTAGACTTGTTGGCAGAAAGCATGAATTCCTTAAAAGACTTGCTTCAGATGATCTGGCATTACTGGGTTTGTGGCGGCAAGGTGCAAAATTTAGAACCAGGCTTGCAAGAGAAGCATTTAAGATTGGGGATGTCTTACTGCTAGGTGTTAGAACCATCGATGATGAAGGAGTTAAGGAAAGAATAAAGCATCTGGGCTTGATGCCACTTATGGAAAGAGATCTTCAAACCATCCCCAGTAGAAGCCGATTATTAAAAAGCTTAGTATTTTTTGGGCTAGCAATTGGCCTAACAGCCTTTAACGTAATTGATATAGTCGTTGCATTTTTGCTATGTGTTATAGCCTTTATCTCTATCAAAGTTTTAAATGGAAATTTATATAGAAATATTGAATGGCCAGTTGTGGTCATGCTGGCTGCAATGATTCCAGTTGGTCAAGCACTCGAAACTTCTGGAATTTCTTTGAATATTGCAAACTTCATATCCACCAGCACAGCAGGCATGGCTTTACCTTGGTTAATCCTGATGATTTTAGTGATTACAATGTTTGTTTCAGATATTGTAAATAACGCAGCAACTGCTGTAATCATGGCGCCTATTGCAGCTAATCTTGCCATTCAAGTTGGGCAACCAGTTGAACCCTTTCTCATGGCAGTAGCTGTCGGAGCTAGTTGCGCCTTTTTATCTCCAATTGGACACCAGTGCAACACCTTAGTGATGGCACCAGGAAACTATAAATTTGGAGATTACTGGCGCCTTGGTTTACCGCTTGAATGCGTGATAGTGGCAATCTCAATTCCAATGATTTTATTTGTTTGGACTTAAGTTTAAGTAATCTCAGAAATTAATTTGCTTAAATTTTCAGGGTCTTCGAAGAATGAAAAATGGCCGACCTCGTCCATTGTATGGGTATGACATGAAACAGCATTCGTGAAATTTTCTACAGCCTTTAAATCGACCAGCCTGTCTTTGCTGCCCAGGATGATTGAAATAGGAATTCTTAAATTCTTTAACTCATTTAAATCCAATTGATAATTATTGCACGCATGCAAATCATTTAGCATCACAGGCTCATCGCCATCAGAAAAAGCATTCTTTAAACCAAGAAGTCTTCTATAAAGACCATATTTAATAATGAAGTCTGCTGCATGACCATTGCCTGTCTTGGCTTTGGTAAGCAATGCATCAGCAACTCTAGTGGGATAGATGCTATTAACTAGAATTAAAGATTTTGCTGAAAATTTACGCTGAAAGACCATATCCAAAGCAATTAATCCACCCATGCTATGCCCGCAGAGAGAAAGGTCTTTAAGATCATAAGTTGAGAGACAATCAATTAAAAACTCACTATATGCTTCAATATTATTGCTTGAGAATCCTTTCGAATCACCATGACCAGGCAGATCTATTATTAAAGGTTTGTTATATTCAGAATCAGCTAGCTTAATAGCTCTAACCAATCTATGATCCATGCCCGCCCCCGCAATAAAAAGAATAGATTTTTTTGTCTTATCGATTGACTCGAAATTATGAAAGTATGTTTGGGAGCTATTCATTTACTAAATCTATTTTTAATTCATGTTGATGGTCAAGTTACATCAACTGAAACTTTAAATGTGGTAGACCCGAATGGACTCGAACCATCGACCTTCGCAATGTCAATGCGACGCTCTAACCAAAACTGAGCTACGGGTCTAAATTTCAAAGTATTATACAGCTAGAGAAATAATAAGATAAGCCTGAAATATATTATGGAGCTATGAAGAATTCTGCTCGGTATTATATATATCAAAAAAACTTATTTTTAAATTTAAATAATTAGCGTATTTACAAAAATACTGCTTCGCAAAGATTCTTGCAGGAAAAACTGAATAATCTCCTTGCTCGATACCTTTGATGTAATTTACATTTATATACAATTGAGAGGCAACTTCAAATTCTGTCAAAGATAACAATTTTCTTCGCTGTTTAAATACTTTTCCAATCTTGCATGTATATGCAGACTTGAGGCAAGGTTCAGTATTTATTTTATTTAATAACATCTTCAACAATTTAAATAATTAAAGTCGAACCATCAATTATACATAAAAGTGATAAGTTGTCATTTTTTATGCTGCACAAATATATGAGCATGATTTAGATCAATTGAAAAGATTTTAGAATTCAGTCTATTGCAATAGACCTTTGAGTTAAGAACTCTTTTGTATCCTCAAGAATAGCTTGGGTTTCAGTAGAATTATCTTTTTCTAAGAGCTTTTCTAGATCTGTCATGACCTTGCTCATAGAGCCCCAGGGCCCCTCCTCATTCAATCGTTCAGTAATCAGGGATTCAT
>CAYVYQ010000034.1:0-9854 GCA_964455855.1 uncultured Gammaproteobacteria bacterium | reverse complement strand
GGCACCAAGCCAGAATTTATTTTTTCCATAATTTATTTATTTGCCAGTTCTGAAAATTTTATCACCTTTACTTTAGATTTAAGGGCAGAATCTAATTTTTCAATGAGCAAGTTTTCTAAGATGACCATTCTGTATTGATCTAGCTGCTGCGGCTGACTTTGAATCCAAGATCGAAATTGATCAGCATCTTTGTATTTCTCTGCCTCTTCATCGATAAATGCATTTAAATCTTCCTCTTTGACTTCAAGCTCATATTTTTGAATAAGAGCTGAAAACAAAAGATCAAGCCTTACTCTTTTTTCAGCATTTTCTTTAAAATCCTCAACTGGAAAAAGATCCTCAGGAGCGTTTTCATTGGTTTGACCCATGCGCATCAATGAATCCTTTCGCATTAATTCTGCCTGCTCATTCACTGTTGCATTGGGAACTTTAAAATCATTGCTTTGCAAAAGTGTTTCATAAATCGATTCCTTGGTAAGAGATTTCTCTTGTTGTGCAATTTCTCCTTCCATGCGTTTTGAAATCTCTGAGCGAAAAGTTTTTTCATCAGATACATCTTCCATGGCAAGTTTTTCAAAAAGCTCTTTATCTATTTTTGCTTTATGCATCTCTTGCACTTCATGGACAGTGATAAAGAATTCGGTTTCCTTTCCAGCTAAATCTTTTTTAAAATAATCCTCAGGAAAATTTGTTTTAAATGAAAAGCTTTCTCCAGATTTCTTCCCAACTAAGTTGTCCTCAAATCCTGGGATCATAGACTTTGAACCTAAGACTAATTTAAAATCTTTGGATTCATTGCCTTCAAAACCCTCGCCCTCAATTTTTCCCTCAAAATCAATAACTACTTGATCTTTATCTTGAGCGACTCTCTCAACTTTTTGCCATTCACAATACCTTTCTAAAATATCATCTATGGCAAGATCAATGTCTGAGTCATCAAGAGTAATTTCAGATTTTTCAAAACTTTTCCATCGAGAGAGTTTTGGCTTAATTTCAGGAAACACTTCAAACACGGCTGAATAGGAAATTGGTTTGATTGGATCCTCGCTCTCAATGCTGATTGCTGGGGAGGATGCAGGCTTGATATCCTGCTCTTGAAGTTCCTTGGGATAACTTTCTTGGATGAGCTCATTTAAGACTTCGTAGTGAATAGAATCTCCATATCTTTGCTTAAGCACATCATTAGGCACATGGCCCTTTCTAAAACCGTCAAGTTTAGCAGTGGATTTAATCTTAGAAAGTTTGCCAGTATATTTATTTTCATAGTCCTCAACGGGAACAGAAACGGTTAACTTGCGTTCTAGATCTTTAAGTTTTTTTAATTTGCTACTCATGTTTTTTATCTAATTTTATATGGGGCGAGCGATGGGGTTCGAACCCACGGCCTCCGGAGCCACAATCCAGCGCTCTAACCAACTGAGCTACGCCCGCCAAGAAACGAAACATTATAGATGTAAAAAGCATATAATAATATTTTTTTAGGGGGGATATTTTGGTAAACCAAGATTTTTTAAATAGCACCAATAAACTATTCGATCAAGCATTAAGCTATACAGATATTTCACCAGATTTAGCCACCAGAATCAGGGTCTCTAATTCGACTTATACAATCAATTTTGGTGTGAAGCTCAGAGATGAAATTCATACTTTTACAGGATGGCGTTCCGTCCATTCAGAGCACTTTGAGCCAGCTAAAGGTGGAATTCGATATGACATCAATGCCTCGCAAGAAGAAGTTGAAGCTTTGGCTGCTCTGATGACTTACAAATGCGCAATAATAGAGGTGCCCTATGGCGGCTCCAAAGGTGCCTTAAAAATTAATCCAAAAGACTGGACCAAAGTTGAGATTGAAAAAATTACCAGAAGATTTGCTCAAGAGCTTATTAAACGTGATTTGATACATCCCGCTCAAAATGTCCCAGCACCTGATGTGGGAACGGGTGCCGACGAAATGGCTTGGATAGCAGATGAGTATAGACGCATTCACCCAACAGACATCAATGCCTTGGCATGTGTTACAGGAAAACCAACCCAAAAGGGAGGGCTTGTAGGACGATCAGAGGCTACTGGAAGAGGTGTGCAGTACATAATAAGAGAATTCTTCCGCCATGAAGATGATTGCATAAAAGCAGGGTTTAAGGGCAGCTTAAAAGATAAGAGAGTTGCCATTCAAGGGTTGGGAAATGTTGGTTATCATGCTGCAAAATTTTTGCAAGAGGAAGATGAATGTAAGATTGTTTGCGTCATGGAGCGCAATGGAGCAATAATTAATCCGGATGGTTTGGATATAGAAAAAATAAAACAATATCTCTCTGAGCACGGTAGCTTTGAAGGCTGCAATGAAGGTAAATTTGAGGCTAACTCCTCAGATTTTTTATGCATGGAATGCGATATTCTCATTCCTGCAGCAAGAGAGAATGTGATCAACGAATCGAATGCTCAAGAAATAAAAGCCAAGCTCATTGTTGAGGCAGCAAATGGTCCTATTACCTTTGAGGCAGATGAGCTTTTAAATGAGCGTCATGTAACCATTATTCCAGACATCATGGCCAATGCTGGGGGAGTTGCAGTTAGCTACTTTGAATGGATTAGAAATCTAAGGCACATTAGGTTTGGTAGACTGGAAAAAAGAAGAAATGCTTTCCAATTTGATACGCTCATTTCAGCTATTGAGACGATGACTGGAAAAGATATGCCCGAAAAATTTAAAGAACAGTTTATGGAGGGCGCTAATGAAATAGATTTGGTCAGGTCTGGACTTGATGACATGATGAGTGAAGCCTATCAAAAAATAAGACAGAGCATGATTGAAAATAATATTCCCAATTTGCGCACTGCAGCATACAAAGTAGCATTAGATAGAATTGCTACGAGCTATGATTCAATTGGCTTATAAGAAACTAGGGAAAAATATTTCCATTTTTTTTTATAGGGTCCCACAGTTCAAACTTTTGCATGGCTTGAATAAATAGATCGCTCTTTTCAAAATAATTTAATAAGGCAATGACTTTGGTAAAGTTTTGAGCAAAAAACCAATCAGGGTTAGCAATTTTGTATTGTCGAATAAACGGCAGGATTGAAATATCTAAGAGACTGACTTGTTTCCCAAAAATCCATGGGTTGGGATGAATCTCAGCATCTAGATTTTCAAGGATCGCTTTGCATTCTTCTTGGTGTTCAAGTGGGTCTACCCCATACCGAGATGAATATTTATACCTATCAAGATGATGTTTAAATTTTGAGTCAAATAATTGAATAAGCTCTTGGGATGCTATTTCTTCTGCTTCAGTATAAGTATGTACATTGGGGACAGGGGATTCCATGGCCCATGAAATAATATCTAAGCTTTCATCGATAACTTTATCAGGAAATTCCAAAACAGGAACAGTGCCCTTAGAAGAAACTTGTAACATTTGATCAGGCTTATCTTTCAGCAAAATTTCTCTTAACTCGCATTCCTTTGAGGCCAAGATTAAGGCCATGCGAGCTCGCATTGCATATGGACATCTTCTAAAACTATAGAGTATTGGCAGGGTCATTTTTTACTCGATTGAAAAATAGCACCAATATGTTTCTCATTTCTTAGCTTAGCTAAATCAACTTGTTTTTGTCTGTCAGCATAACGCTTTTTTTGATCAGGAGTTTTTTCATTAAAGCAGTTTGGGCAACTCACTCCCCTTTCATACTCTGGCTCGAGCTTATCTGCTTCTGTAATTGGCATCCTGCAGCCATGGCACATATCATAAGAGCCAACTTCTAAATTGTGATTAAGGGCCACTCGATCATCAAAGACAAAACATTCACCCTGCCATAATGAATTTTTTTCATCGACTTTATCCATGTAATTTAAAATTCCACCTTGAAGATGATAGATATTGCTGAAGCCTTTTGCTTTCATTAAAGAGGATGCTTTTTCACAACGAATGCCGCCAGTGCAAAACATGGCCACTTTTTTATTTTTATCAATGCCAGATGACTCAAGGCTCTCAAGCCAGTTAGGAAATTCTCGAAAATTTGTGGTTTCTGGTTGTATAGATTTTTCAAAAGTACCAATCGAAACTTCATATGTGTTTCTAGTATCTAAAACCAAAACATCCTCCTGAGAAATTAAATGATTCCAGTCTTCAGGTTGAACGTATTCTCCTACTATTTTTGATGGATCTGCTAGGTTATTCCCAATGCTAACAATCTCATTTTTTAATTTAACCTTTAGCCGAGGAAATGGATCATCTAAACAAGAGGAGGTTTTGAAGTTCTGTGGTTCGTAAAGATCCTGAGATTGAAGAAAATTTTTAAATTCATCGATACCTGATTCAGTTCCAGCAACAGTTCCATTAACTCCCTCTTGAGCTATAAGAACTGTGCCCTTGATGTCTTCTTTTTGTAGAAATGTAGTAAATATCATTTGCAACTCCTCTAGATTTGTTAATTCTGCGAAAGAATAGAAAGCAGCCACTTTAAAAAAATTTGTATTCATTTACCTAATTCAATATATGTTTATATAAACTTAGTTCATTTATGTATGAAAAAGAAAACTAAAAATAGAATTTACACATTCATAATATCTTTGTTCATATTTTACTATATGTTCGGTCGATACTTTTAGCTTTTAAAGGGGGATGTGTTTTTAAGGCGAATCGAAAGCCATAACAATGGCGCGCCTGAAGAGATTCGAACTCCTGACCCACGGTTTAGAAAACCGTTGCTCTATCCAGCTGAGCTACAGGCGCACTGGTCGGGGTAGTAAGATTCGAACTTACGACCACTCGCTCCCAAAGCGAGTGCGCTACCAGACTGCGCTATACCCCGAGACGAGTGATCTTAAAGTTTTAAGGTTAAATAATCAATCTCCATTGCATAAAAATTTAATGATGGGAAAATGCATGGATGCCATCAAAAATTTTAGACGGAAAAGCTCTTGCTCAATTAGCTGAAGAAGATATAAAAGTTAGCGTCTCTAAATTAAAAGAAAAAGGAATCACTCCAACATTGGCAACAATTTTAGTTGGTCTAGATCCTGCATCAGCAACCTATGTAAAAATGAAACAAAATGCCTGTGCTAGGCTTGGAATGGATTCGATTGCTGTTGAGCTTAGTAAAGATACAACCACTGAAGAGTTGCTTGAGGCTATTGAAAAACTAAACGCAGATAGCAATGTTCATGGCATCTTGTTACAACATCCAGTGCCATCACAAATTAATGAACGACAATGCTTTGATGCAATTAGTGTTGAGAAAGATGTTGATGGTGTGACCTGCATAGGATTTGGGCAAATGACTATGGGAGAAAATGCCTTTGGCTCATGTACTCCTGCTGGAATTATGCGAATGCTTGAGCATTATGAAGTTGAAATTTCTGGTAAAAATGCAGTTGTTGTTGGCAGAAGCCCTATTCTTGGAAAACCTATGGCCATGATGCTGCTCAATAAAAATGCAACCGTAACTATTTGTCACTCAAGAACTGCAAACCTTCAGGAGCATATTCAAAATGCAGATATTTTAGTTGGGGCGGTTGGCGTGCCTCGTTTGATTCAAAAAGACTGGATTAAAAATGGGGCTGTGGTGATAGATGCAGGCTACCACCCTGCAGAAAAATGCGGGGACATAGATCTTGCAGACATTGATTCTATAGCCTCTGCGCACACTCCGGTTCCTGGAGGAGTTGGACCTATGACGATCAACACTTTAATTTTTAATACCTTGTTAGCTGCTCAAAAATTAATTTAGCATGTCTCACCTTCCTTTAATTGTTGGTTACGGAGGCATTAATTCAGCTGGTAGATCCATCTTTGATTTCTCTCACCAAAGAATGTTATTCGATAGCATTGATCCAAAAAATCAAAATGAGGTATTGCAAAGTCTTGGCCACCTCATGGGCACCACGGAAAGAGAAACCATCTTAAACAAAACTTTGATTAGAACGATTGATGATGATTTTTTTAATGATCACAATTACAGATCACCGGCATTACCTACATTGGCTGGAGGACAACTTCCTTCAGGGTTCAATCCTGCCAAAACCTACAATTCCAGACAGCACCCTCGAGGTCTAGCAATGACTATTTTTGGGTTGTCAGATGCTGTGATGAGTCTTGGATTGCCATGGGATGAAATCTTAGCAAAAGTACCTCGACAAAAAATTTCATGTGTCTCTGGTTGTGCCGTAGCTCAGGCTGATAAATATGGAATGGGAGGCATGTTTCAAGCTTCCTTGGCTAACTCTAGAGTCACAAGCAAGCATATGGCCATGTCGTTAGGTGAAGGCAGTGCAGACTTTGGTCATGCATATGTTTTGGGAAGTATGGGATCTACAGGTAGCTACACAGGTGCATGTGCAACCTTTCAATACAATCTAAAACTGGGTATAGCAATGATTCAATCAGGTGAATCACTGATTAGTATTGTGGGCGCAGCAGAATCAGGAATTGTTCCTGAAATATATGAAGCATTTTCTGCTACCAAGGGTTTAGCTGAAGATGAAAATCTAATGAAGCTGCAAGAAAAACTGGGTGAAGATTTTAATGAGCCAAATCATCGCAAAATTTGTAGACCCTTTGGTGAAAATATAGGTATGAGTTTGGGAGAGTCGGCACAATTTGTCGTGTTGATGGCAGATAGCCTTGCTCTCGAACTTGGTTTAAATATTCATGGCGCAGCTTTGTCCAGCCATATTCATGCTGATGGGTATAAGAAATCTATTTCTGGTCCTGGAGCTGGAAATTATTTAACAGTTGGAAAAGCTTTTAACGAAATAAAAAAACATTTTGGCCAAGAAGCTATGAATAAAACTTTTTTTCATGCGCATGGAACTAGCACTCCGCAAAATAGAGAAAGTGAATCTCATATTATTTCTAGCATGTCCAAAGCGTTTGGGATTGAATCTTTGCCTGTCACAGCAATTAAATCTTATCTTGGTCACTCTCTTGCGGCTGCAGGAGGCGATCAAATGATTAGCTCGCTAGGAAGTTGGAGAAATAATTTAATTCCAGGTATACGCTCTACTCCAAAAATTGCAGATAATGTTTTTACTGAAAATGTAAATTTTTTATTAGAAAACTTAGAATTTGAGGATAATAAATTTGATTTTGCCGTTTTAAATGCAAAAGGTTTTGGTGGTAACAACGGCACGTCTTTGGTTGCCTCTCCAGCAAAAACTATGGAACTGTTGCAAGCAAAATATTCCTCCAAAGAAATCAAAAAATATCAAGCTCAGAAACAATCTATAGACAATCAATTGCTGGAAAATAAAAATAAGATTCTGCAAGGAGATACCATGTCTAGATATATTTTTGGAGAACATGTAATAGATGGAATGAATGATTTTGAAGTTGAATCTCATCAAATCACAAATAAATTAAACGATGAAAAGTTTAATTTAGAATCAATTTTACCTTACAAAGATTTTCTTAAAGGTTAAAATAAATATTTAATTAAAATAAAAAATTAACCATGGCTGAAAATATTTCAAATTTAGAAAACGCAGATGATTTTGATCAAATAGTAACTCCCTCAGATGAGCTCATTAAATCCTTCGAGCACATGCTGGTTGATATAGGCGAGGATACAGCTAGAGACGGTTTAGTTGATACGCCCAAGAGAGCTGCGGCTGCCTTCAAATTTCTTAATCATGGCTATAAGCTGAGTTTGGAAAAAGTTGTCAACAATGCCTTGTTTGAATCAGATATAGAGGACATGGTTGTGGTAAGAGATATAGAGTTTTACTCCCTTTGCGAGCACCATATGTTACCTTTTAATGGTAGATGTCATGTGGCTTATATTCCCAATGGCAAGGTGTTAGGTCTGAGTAAAATTGCCAGAGTTGCCGATATGTTTGCCCGTAGACTTCAAATTCAAGAGAGACTGACCCACCAGATTGCCGAAGCAATTACAGACATAACTGGATGCAAGGGTTGCGCTGTCGTCGTTGAGGCTCAGCACATGTGCATGGTTATGCGTGGTGTGCAAAAACAGAACTCTGTGATGAAAACTTCTGCAATGATGGGAGTGTTTAGAAACAACCCTGCAACAAGAGCAGAATTCTTTTCTTTGCTGCCTAATTAATTAAGCTGGATCTTCAGCTTTAGGTTCTTCATTGCTGAGCTCCACAGCTTCTGCTTCTACAACTTCTTCTTGAATATCAGACTCCCCTTCATCATTGCTGTTAAACGGCCAGGGTTTAGCATCAGTATTGAAACTAAGGAAGTTGAGCGAGTCATTGAAAAAGCCATGCAGCCAATTATTTGCAGATTGGAGTTGGGTGTTGGTTTTGGAGGTGAATAAATAAAAGATAAATTGAATTGCCACAAGAACTATTAAGATGCTGACTACAAAATTAATAGCTGCGCCATATATGACCATAAAGAAAAGGCGCTGCCATTTCTTAAGATCTAATAATTCATCTTTATTTATTTCATTCATAATTTTTCCTTATAAGTAAATTCTACATCAACTTCATTGGGGTGATCGAGTAAATCCTGAATTAATTGATCTGATGAAGCATCAGAATACAAGATTTCATACAAAGAGTTTACCAATGGCATACTTACATTCATTTTGCGTGCTTCATGATAAACAACTTCAAGAGTTCTAGCCCCCTCTGCTACTTGCCCAACTCTCTCTTTTGCCTCAAGCAAAGAAAGATCTTCAGCAATCAATTCACCGAGCTGAAAATTTCTAGATAATTTTGAAGTACAGGTTGCCATCAAATCACCCATACCAGCTAAACCTAGGAACGTAATTGGATTCGCGCCTTTGGCCACAGCAAATCGACTCATCTCTGCCATGCTTCTGGTGACTATAAAACCTAGGGCATTTTCTCCAACCAGTTTCGCATGAGCAATGCCGCAACAAATGGCATAAATATTTTTTAATGCGCCCGCTAATTCAACGCCCTGCATGTCTTGGCTAGAAAAAACCTTAAAAGTATTTGAGGACAACATTGCTTTAACTTCATTTGCTATGCTCTGATTGTCAAGAGCGATCACAGTTCCTGCCACCTTCTCTTCAGCTATTTCTTTTGCAAGGTTTGGACCGCTGAGCGCTCCAACCTTATCCCCTACTATATGTCCTAAGTATTGAGTAATGATATCTGTCATCGTTCTAAAAGGCTTGGGTTTGATGCCTTTGGTACAAGAAATAACTGTCACTGAGGAGTTGATCAATGGCTCCAATCTAGAAATAACTTCCTCGAAGATAATGCTTGGTGTGGCAACTAAAATAAATTGGGCATCCATAACTACTGAAGCTAAATCATCATCAGCAGTAATATTGTCTGAGAGCTTTAACTCAGGATGATAGGTTGCATTGGCTCCCTCAGAATTTATTCGCAGAGCCTGCTCGGCATCACGAACCCATAAACTCACCTGATAGCCATTCGATGCAGCAATATTTGCCAAAACTGTGCCGAAGCTCCCACCTCCGAGAACTGCAACTTGTTTTTTTACTGTCATTTATCCTAGGTATTTATCTAATTGTCGAAGATATTTAGCTGGGTCTTTAGGAGATCCACCTTCTGCAATGATTGCATAATCAAATAAAAATTCAGCAAAATGAGAAAATTCTTTCCCAGACATGGTGCCTAATTTTTTTATGAGTTTATGTTTTAAGTTAACCTCAAAAACTGGCTTAGATTCATCAAAAGTTTGCCCAGATGCTTCGAGTATTCTTTTCAGTTGAGCTCCAGGCTCATCTTTGGAAAGCACCAAACAAGCAGCAGAATCAACTAAACGCGAGCTTGCAATAACATCTGAAACTCTTGCATCTAAGGATTTTTTCATCTTATCAATAATTTCTTGCTTTTCTTTAGTGACTCTAGGTTTTTTAGCCCCTTCTTCAAGCTCTTCTTTTGCAACATT
>CAYVYQ010000033.1:0-10306 GCA_964455855.1 uncultured Gammaproteobacteria bacterium | reverse complement strand
TATCTATTTTCTGATTTAGAAATAATTTTTTGAGCTATTGCAATGACATCTCCATCGTCAATTGAAATTGATTCAGTGGTTATAGCATCGATGATTTCTTTGGATACATCTTGTCCTGGCTGAATAAGCGGAAGTGTCTCTAGAGCAATGAGGTTAATAGAACTGATAATACTTCTCTTGTTAGTGGCCTGTGATCTTGATGCCTGAATGTGCAAGTGAGTGTTTTTTATTGATCGCAATTAATATTGAAGTTAGGGCTTCAGCAGCAACTGAATTGCATAATGGTCCAGCATGCCAGCCAGTCAGACCAGCATCAGCTGCTAACTCAATTACGGTATTTCTAGCATCCAGAAAATCTCCAGCAACCAAAACATCACAATCAATCTCAGCATCGGTCTGTAGCAATTCAGCTGAAATATTTTGAAAAGCAGATATCACAGTAGTTTTTTCACCCAAAATTGATTGAGCATTTAATGCTGCAGAACCTATTTCAGGCAATTGAACTCTCATAACCTTAGGAGGCATGAGTGGTACAGTTGCATCAATCATTATCTTATTTTGCAAACCATCATCAATGCTGATTAATGTTGATTCTTGATGAGCAAATGGGACAGTTAAGCATGCAAGTTCACATGTTTTAGCAGCATCAATATTCAACATTCCAGACGAACTATCCAGGCCTAATTGCACAGCAATTTCTTGAGCCTTAGGTAAATCACGACTACCAATAAGCACCTCATGCCCAGCCTTAATCCATCTTGAAGCCAACCCTTTACCCAAGGATCCTGTCCCGCCTAGAATAGCTATTTTCATTCAATGTCTCCTAATTAATATTAAATAAATATTATACAAATTCACCAACCAATCAATGGGTATCTTCAAGAATAAATTTGTCAATATAAATTTAGCTTACATGTTCTATAATCAATTAGATCAGATCAGTAAAAAATACTAAAAATGATAAATTTAAAAAATAAATCTGTAGTTGTAACTGGGGGCACAAAAGGCATAGGTATTGAAATTACTAAATGCTTTTTAAAACAAAATGCTAAAGTCTTTGTTCTGGCAAGACAGAAACCCAAAAGAAGTATTCAGGCCAAAGGCAACAAAGCTGTATTTATAGAATGTGATATTAGAAATATTGATTCTTTAGATCAAGCGGTAAAAAAAATTAAAGGTTTGTCAAAATCAATTGATGTTTTGATAAATAATGCTGGTGGAGCTCCCATGGCTAATGCTTTAGGTGCCTCAAATAAATTCCATGAAGCAATCATTGATCTAAATCTATCTGCGCCACTTAATGTAAGCCAAAGATTTGCCAAAATTATGATGAAACAAAAAACGGTTTCGAACATTATTAATATATCTAGCGTTACTGCAACTAGACCCACACCAGGAAGTGCTGCTTATGGAGCAGCCAAGGGAGGTCTTGTAAATCTAACTAAAACCTTAGCAGTGGAATGGGCTCCCAAAATTAAAGTTAACTCAATAATTGTGGGATACATAGAAACAGAAAATTCGATACTCCATTACGGAAGTAAAAAAGAAATCAATAAAGTTGCTAAAACCATCCCAATGAAAAGAATGGGTAAGCCAGAAGATATAGCTAATGCTTGTATCTTCTTTTCATCGAATTTAGCTGATTGGATTACAGGTGCTGCTCTAGAAGTTCACGGTGGTGGAGAAAAACCAACATATTTAGATGTAGCAAAACCAAAATAATGAACTTTTCTATAGGTTTTATGTCTACATATTATTCATCTTTAATAAAAGGAACATGAACGAAAAATATATTCAAGCATTAATTCTAGGCACTATTATAGGCTTTGCTATTATCATAGATGACTTTATTGCTCCCAAACAAAATCATACTATGACGCAAAAACATTTAATGGTTAAAGACATTAAAACACCCAATTGGAAAGAGGATTCAGGGAAGAAAATTGAACTTCATGAGATAGAAGATCATGATGTATTCATTTTTAAACCTGACGATAAAACAGTAAAAAAAAATGAATTAAAACAAATTTATAAAATTAAGATTGATACAGAAGATGGCGATGATGAGGAATCAAAAAAAGAAATTAGAATCAAAGTTAACACAGATAATATAACTGATGTGAATGTTGAATCAATTTTTGAGGAGATTCAAAACCAGCTCAGTAATGAGGAGCTAAATAAAGTTAAATCAAAGTTAGAAGTTGCAAAATCTGAACTGAAGAGTGTTATTACAGATTTAACAAATGAGTTAGATGATATAGATATTGATATTGAAGTAGAAGTTGATAAAAATTAATTTATCCAAATAATTTTCTGACCAAGCGATTGCCCCAAAATATTTTTAAAGCTCCTTTTAGTTGCTCAAATGATTTATCTGTATAGGGGTAAGCTGATGCTGACTTTTTACCTATAATAATTGGCATTGGATGAGCATATGCTAACAAGCCCTCTTTTCCATTCACTACGCCTAGACCACTTTCTTTAACTCCACCGAATGGAACTTCATTAACTCCATAGCTCATTGCCATATCATTAACAGAGCAGGCTCCTGTTTCTATTGCTTTGGCCAGTCTCTGACCCTTTTTTAAATCCTTGGTCCAAACATTTCCATTCAATCCATAGTGAGATTGGTTGGCCAGCATTAATGCTTCTTCTTCTGATTGCACTTTCATAATTGAGATAATTGGCCCAAAGGTTTCATCTTTCATGATCTTCATCTCGTGAGTAACTTCCACAAGAACAGTTGGTTCAAAATATAAGCCTTCAAAATTTGGGTTTCTTTTCCCCCCAACCAATACCTTTGCGCCTTTAGCAACTGCATCGTTAACATGGTCTTCAATGATATCAACTTGCTTATCCCAAAAAGTAGGACCAACATCACCCTTACAATCATTAGATTGAATGAGCGATTGAGTAATAGAAACCGCCTCTGCAACAAACTCATCATAGACATCCTCCATGACGTATATTCTTTCAGTTCCACAGCAATACTGTCCTGCATTCATACATGAGCCCACAACAGCACCACTAGCAGCATCTTTGATATCTGCATCAGAGCAAACAATCATGGCATCTTTTCCGCCTAATTCTAGGCTATAGGGAATCAGCATTTCGCCACATTTTGCAGCAATCTTCTTGCCTGTGGCAACGCTACCTGTAAAAGAAACCTTATCTGGACCCTGATCAATTAACTCAGCACCTGTCTCCCCATCCCCTATAACGGTCTGCACAAGATGCTCTGGCGCTTCTGCTAAGGCAAAAATTTCCTGCACTAATGCTCCAGACATAGGCGTAACTTCAGATGGTTTCACCACTACGCTATTTCCACAAAGAACAGCTTGAATGACTGGATTGATAGATAGTATGAATGGGCCATTCCATGGAGTAATAACTGCTACCACACCTCTTGGCTTGTATGTGATTATTGTTTTCTTAAGAAACTGCATAGGTCCATGCATCTTTATTTTTTTATCTGCTAACCACTTTTGAGCTCTCTTTGCATAAAAGACCAAAGAATCTACAGCTGAAAATACTTCCATAGACATAGCTTCTTGCTCAGGTTTGCCAGTCTCTCTCATGACAACATCCATGATTCTGTCTTGCTGCTGAATAACTACATCAGCAACCCTATGCATTAATTCAACTCTTTCTTTCAAAGTTGTTTTCTTCCACTCACTTTGCGCAACTTTGGCTTGGGTCATTATCGATGAAATCTCTTCCGATGAAGTGCACTCATAAGTATCGATATGAGAGAGATCGACTGGGCTTTTTAAAGTTAATAGTTTTTTGCCGCTCTCTGAATGAGAGATAGAAAAAATAGCCATTATTATAACTCCTTAAGTTTAGCTTCAAGCATTGGCGTTACGTGATTGTTGATATGCGCATTCATACCCATGGGCATAATCTCATAATGCTCTAGTTTACGAACAACTTTTACCATAATTACGGTGAATTTGTATAACGCTAGAATATAATAGTAATCAAAATCATCTGCACTAAACCCTGTAAGCGCCTCCCATTTAGCAATGGTTGCAACAGGCCCAGGAAAACCACTCAACCTTTCTACATGGACACCTTTTGAGTTGCAATCATCAATTGCGATTCCCCATGCAAGATCCATACAAGGATCACCCAGAGCTGCCATTTCCCAATCTAAAACAGCTGAAACTTGCCCATCGGGATCATACATAATGTTTGCACATCTACAATCACCCCAAAGAATAGAAGCTTGAGTTGGTTTTGGTTTATTGGCTTTTAGCCATTCACGTGCTTGATCTGCAACTGGATGAGCTTCACCGTCCATAGCCCATTCATGAAAGTTAAAGTAATAATTTAACTCTTGATCAAGATAGTCTTCAGCAAGTTCTGGTCTATTCAGAAATTCAAAATCTTCATTCGAAATATCAACTTGGTGAATTTTAGCCATTTGCTCAACCCAACCCCACCATATCCTTTCTCTAACCTCTTCTGAGGAATCGGCAACCCACCCTTCTTGATGAAACGGAGGATTATCGGATGGAGCATCACCACTTGCCATTTCCATGACATAAAATGAAGTTCCAAAAACTTCATCACTAGGCTCATACCATAGGACTTTTGGAACTTTGATGTCATGATCAGCTAGTTTTTGCATGATCAAAAATTGTTTATGAATATCATAGTCAGGAAATACAAAAAACCCTTCAGGGTAGAATCGAACAACCATACCAGTCTTAATTTTTGTATTATCTAATTTATAGGAAACATTGAAACTTAATGTTTCATTTGAAAAGCCTGTATTTTCAGGACCTCCTAATAACTCCACAACCAGATCAGTGGCTCCATCTAATTTTGTCTCAATCCAGTTGCTAAAAATAACTTTTGTGGCATCTAAATCTCTTTCTTGTGGCTTTGGCATTGTGTTGTTCTATTCATTGATTAAACATCAACCTTAATATAAATTTAAAGAATCTAAAAGAAAAACTATGGCTGATTTGTTTAAAGAAAAGTGGGATCTATTTTGTGAAAACCTTAAAGAGGTTGGATCAATTATTGAATCAGAATCCTCACTAAGTGAAACAGATCAAGCAGAAGGATACAGATACTTGCTGAGGCTGATGCGCTTGTCATTAGAAATGAATATGGAGCACTCAAACCCTTCAACGCCCTCTTTCTATAATCTCTCTCATGAAACTGCAAAAATAGGCGCGGACAATCCAGATAATATTTACTTAAATGCAAATATAGATGGAAATCAAGTCTATGAGGTTTATGGCAATATTGGAGAAGTTGAGTATTTAAGCTTTGGAATAAAAGAAAATAGATATAGCAAAGATGGAACCATGGTCTCTCTTGGAGAAATTGATATCAAAGATATGATTGTGGATGATTCAGGAAATTTTATTTTGCATATTGGCGGTCTAACTAATTCCGAAAATTTCTTAGCCCTTCCTAAAAATGCAAATATGTTAATTGTTCGACAAACATACAAAAATAGACTTTCTCAGACTCATGCAAAAGTTAATATCAAAACTACAAGCTCACTTGCCACTCCTGAACTTTTAACATCCACAAAACTGGAAACTCAACTAAATCAATCCTTAGCTTTTGTAAGGGGAACTGCATCAACATTTTTGAAATGGGTTCACGAATTTAAAGAAAATCATAGAAATAAATTGCCATTAGGCGATCAATCATTTTTTCAGGCTGCGGGTGGAGATCCAAAAATCTGTTATCTTCATGGTTATTATGAATTTGATGAAAATGAATTTTTAGAAATTACAACTGATATACCTGATTGTGAATATTGGAACTTTCAATTAGAAAATTACTGGATGGAATCTCTAGACTATCGGCATTACCCTATACATATAAATGAATCTACAGCTATTCTCAATCAAGATAAATCTATCACCATTAATATTAGTCATTTACCTATAAATTTAAAAAATAATCTTATAACTGAAGGTCGTAATAATGGGGCTATGCTCCTGCGATGGATTGGGGCAACCAACCACCCAATCCCTAAGGTTTTAATAAAAAAACTTGATTCAATGGAGATAAGCTAATGCTTGATTCAAAACAAATAATTGATGCAGCAAAAAATCAAACTAATTTAGAGTATTTTGGTAATCCATTATTTTTAGAGGGATTTGAATGCCTTGTTCAATCAATCAATCAAGAGGCAGATTTAAATGATATTGGAATGGAGGCACAGCAACATAGATTAATTGGTATATTGGCTAACTTGCTAAGGATTGAAGATGCTTGCATGCAACACCCTGAAATACTCAATGAAGAAATTAAATCTCCTGTTGTAATTGTTGGTCTTCCAAGAACAGGGAGCACCATGACTCACAGGTTACTTGCATCTGACCCAAGACACACTGCTATGCTTTGGTGGGAAGGAAGATATCCAGCAATGCTTGCAAATGAAGTTCGCGGTCATCCAGATGAAAGAATGGAGATGGGAAAAGCTGAGGTTGAGGCTGTCATGCAAGCCTCCCCCGAGGCTCTAACTATTCATCCTTGGGACTACAAGGGCGCAGATGAGGAAATCCTCCTCTTAGAGCATACATTTTTTAGCACGGTCCCAGAATCATTTATGAGACTTCCAACCTATTCAAAGTGGGTTGAGTCCCAAGATCACATTCATGCATACGCTCAACTTAAAATAATGCTTCAATACCTTCAATGGCAAAATCCTGGCAGAAACAAGAAACGATGGGTGCTAAAGTCTCCTCATCATCTAGGTTTTATAGATAAGCTTTTAAAAGTATTCCCTGACTCAAAAGTGATTCAAACTCATAGAGATCCATTAAAAACTGTCCCTTCATTTTGTTCAATGTGCTCAAATTTATTTGAACCCCTAACAAATTCATATGATAAAAATGAAATTGGTCATCATTGGGCTCATAAATTAGCAAAAGTTTTAAATCACTGTATGGAAGTTAGCAATTTAAATAAAGAAAATTTTCTTAATCTTGAATTTAAAAAAATGATCAAAGATCCGATTCTTGAAATGGAAGAGGTTTACAACTTTATTGATGAAGATTTTACTGACCAAGCAGAAAATGCCATGAATGCATGGAAAGAAGAAAACCAACACGAAATGGGCGCTCATCAATATTCGCTCGAGGAATTTGGCTTGGAGAGCTCATTCATTGATAGTTATTTCAGTGAATACATTAATCAATATATAAGGTAGGAATTAAGATGTTGTTAAAAGATAAAGTAGTAATTGTTTCAGGAATTGGACCTGGATTAGGTCAAGAGCTAGCTTATGGTGCCGCCAGAGAAGGTGCAAAAATTGCTATAGCTGCAAGATCTTCTGATCTATTAAACAAACTTAAAGATGAGATTGGCAAACATTCAGATGTAATAGCAATTCCTTGTGATATTACCAAACCCGAAGACTGCAAAAATTTAGTTGATAAAACAGTTAAAACATATGGAAAGCTAGATGGACTAATTAATAGCGCCTATCGAGCTGGTGACTTTAAAGAGATTGAAGATTCTGATTTTTCTGATTGGCAAGAAACCATGAACACAAATTTTTTTGGCACCATGAATTTAACTATGGCAGCTGTTAAGGAGATGACACCCAATCAACAGGGTGCAATCGTGATGATCAATAGCCTAATAACTAAAAAACCCTTACCAACTCAGGGAGGTTATGCTGCATCAAAAGGTGCCCTTTCAACAGCTACTAAAATTCTTGCAAAAGAGCTCGGTCCAAAAGGAATAAGAGTTAATTCTGTCTATATGGGCTGGATGTGGGGCCCACCTGTTGAAATGTACGTAAATTTTACTGCTGAATCTATGGGTGTTGAGCCAAAAGATGTAATTGATGGTGTTACTAAGGATATTCCATTAGGAATCATTCCAGATGATAGTGACTGCGCCAATGCTGCATTATTTCTAATCTCAGATCTTGCAAAAGTTATCACTGGTGCAAATTTAGATGTAAATGGCGGAGAATTTATGTCATAGAGGTGTATCGAATGATATTTATTCGTCAAGTTAAATAAAAGTATTCATCGTTTTTTTAAAAAATAAGAATTTCCACATAAATATTGTTTAAAATCTAATCATGGCAATAAACCAAGACATCCATACCATTGATCTAATGCTAGGAATTCCTGAGCAAGAAGATAGATCTGATTGGTATAAATTCATGGAACCTCTTCTGCGTGATGAAGAATCTAAGTCTATGTTTAAGATGCCTGCTCAATATATGTTCAAAGATATTCCTGAAACTGGTTCACATGATGATTTTATTCAATACACCATTGATCAGATGGATAAATTTCATATCAATCAAGCCATGATAGGATTTCATGAGAAATCAGAGGTTAAAATTGAAGCTGCAAAAAATCACTCAGATAGATTCTTTTTTGATCTTCCTGTAAATCCAAATATTGAAAATGAAGCTGAGAATATAAAAAGACATTATGAAACTTTTGGGATCAAAGCAGTAAGTGCTTTTCCATCTGGTATGTATCCTCAAATTGCTATCAATGATCCAAAGTGGCACCCAATTTATGAAATGTGTGTAGAGCTCGATCTACCTTTTTTTTGTTGCGTGGGAGTGCCAGGCCCTAGAATACCAATGGCTCCTCAAAAGGTGGAGCTCGTTGATGAGGTTTGCTGGTATTTTCCTGAATTAAAATTTGTGATGCGTCATGGTGCAGAGCCTTGGACAGCCTTGGCTTGTAAATTAATGCTCAAATATCCTAATTTATACTACTCAACTAGCGCATTCTCACCAAAACATTACCCCCAAGACATTATTAATTTTGCTAATACTCGTGGTATCAATAAAATTATGTATGCTGGATATTTCCCGATGGGATTATCATTAGATAAAATATTTGCAGAAATGGATAGCGTGCCATTCAAGGATGAGGTTTGGCCAAAATTTCTTGGTGAAAATGCACAAAAACTTTTAAAACTATAGATAAAATAATGAGTAATAAAAAAAGATATCCAATGCCAATTCCTTTTGGTTGGTATGTTGTTGAGTATGCGGATGAGTTAAAGCCCGGTGATGTAAAGTCGGTTCGCTATTTTGCCCAAGATCAAGTGCTTTTTAGAACGACCAATGGAGAAGTTAGCATGTTAGACGCATACTGCCCTCACCTTGGAGCGCACCTTGGACATGGAGGCATTGTAAATGGAGAATGTATTGAATGCCCCTTTCATGCATGGAGATGGAAAGCTGATGGCAAAATAGGAGAGATACCCTACGCAAAAAATATTCCCCAAAAAGCAAAAGATACTCAGATTTTCAAATATCCAACTGTTGAAAGAAATAACTTAATTTATGCTTGGTACCATCCGCATGGTGAGCAACCGCATTATGATGTGGAAACATATCCAGAGGTTATTGATCCTGAATGGGGAGATGAGTTCGAGAAATATGAATATGAAATTAAATGTCATATTCAGGACATGGCTGAAAATGCAGTGGATGCTGCGCACTTCATGTATGTTCATGGCGTTGTATCCTATCCAGAATTTGAAGTAAGTTATGACAAGCAAAAAAGGTTTTTCTCTCAACAAGCAAACATGGAAACACCTCGGGGGGTTGTTAAAGGAAAAATTTCAGGCGCCTCAAATGGACCCGGAGATAATTTTACAAAATTTGAAGGTATATGCGATACCCTGCTCTTAGGCTCAACTACTCCAACAGAAAATGAAGAAGTGATTACAAGATTTTCTTTTCTTCAGAAAAAAGTTGATGGAAAAGTTCCTTCAGGCGGTGTTGGTGCTGCAATAATTGCTGATATAAACAAACAAGTAAAAGAAGATATTCCTGTTTGGGAAAATAAAAAATATGCCTCTAAGCCTGTTTTATGTGATTCAGATGGGCCCATTGCTAAATTTAGAAAACATTTCTCATCTTTCTATGTAGAATACAATGAGGCAGAATCAATAGAAGCTTTGAATATAGATCAATGATTAACCTTTTTAAAAATAAAGATCTTCGCTGGAAACGTTTTCAAGGCGGTGATGATTTTGACTATCCAATAGATTATTCAGCGGCGCTTTTGAATGCAAACCAAGATGGTCATGTAGATATTCTTTACAGATGGGAACCAGATTGTTATTGCCATTTTCATAGACATACAGCCGAAGTATCATCTGTAGTTCTTGAGGGAGAGCTGCATGTTATTGATATTGATTTAGCTTCTGGAAGTGAAACCGTAACCAAAATTAGACCTGCAGGTGATTATGCGCACAAAGAGCCTGGAGATGTGCACATTGAAAAAGGTGGATCTAACGGCGCTCTTGTTTTATTTAATCTCTATGCTCCTGATGGATT
>CAYVYQ010000032.1:0-11296 GCA_964455855.1 uncultured Gammaproteobacteria bacterium | reverse complement strand
CGCAGCAAATCTTTCCAATTTTCAGGAACCATAAACATATCTACGCCAGCATTAAAAGACTGAGCACATTTTGCATTTGAACATCCCTCCACTTGACCATGGCCATTCCAATCGCCAACAACGAATCCATCAAATTGCATATCTTTTTTTAATATATCTGTAAGCAATCTCTCATAGCCATGCAGCTTCTGCCCATTCCAAGAATTAAAACTAGCCATAACTGTTTGTGCGCATGCATCCAAAGCATCAAAATATGGATATCCATGCAATTCTCGCAAACCTATCTCTGAGATTCTGGTATTACCTTGATCAATTCCTTCAAAAGTCCCGCCATCGCCCATAAAATGTTTTGCAGTAGCAATTACATGATTGTTATCAAGCAGAGTCTCACCCTCACCTTGTAGCCCAAGAACAAATGCTTTGCCTAATTTAGATACAAGAATTGGGTCCTCTGAAAATCCCTCGTAAGTTCGGCCCCATCGATCATCTTGGGGAACCGCAATGGTTGGTGCAAACGTCCAAGCCACTCCCGTGGATAAAACTTCAAGTGCTATCACCTCACCGATGCTTCGAATTAAATCTTCATTACCGGTAGCTCCGAGACCTATGTTATGTGGAAATAAGGTTGCGCCTATAACATTGTTATGGCCATGGACTGCATCAGTCCCCCATAAAACAGGAACCTTAATACCCTTGTAAGTTGGAGAGGCATCATAAAATTCTTTACTTAGCTTTTTCCAATCATCAACGGAACTATACTTGTCTCCATTTGGAGCAGTATTACCCCCATTTAAAACAGAGCCAATTTTAAATTTCCTCACATCTTCTGGTGAAATAAAATCTAAATCTCCTTGAATAACTTGGCCTACTTTCTCCTCAACTGTCATTCCAGCTATTAACTGCTCTACAAGATCAGCATTATTAAAGTTTTTATATTCACAAGAATTGGTTCTGGTCCAATCGACTTGTCCAAAAATAGCTGGTACATGAAATAATAAAATAATTAAAAATAAATTTTTCATACTCTCTCCTTATTAAAAATCTATATCTGAAAATTCAATCTTAGTTCTGTCTTGGTTTAACAAAAAATGCAAGGGTAACTGCTTATCTTTAAATGCTCTTTCGACAATTTTTCTTTTATCAGAGTTTGGTACTAATAAGATACATCTCTTAGCATCAATCAGCATAGATAAATTCATAGAAATTCTTCTATGACTAGGTGAGCCTAGGTTCTGATCTGAGGCTATTATAGAAGGTGAAGCATTCACATCAAAGGCACAGCAATCGTTCAGCTGAGCAGGAAACAATGATGCAAAATGCCCATCATCTCCCAATCCCAATAGAACAACATCAAATGGACGTCTTATATCTTGTTTAGTTATCTTTGAATCATTCAGCGGATAGAATAAAGCTGAGCTTGCATGATTTTTGAGCAAATGGAGATGAATTAAATAATTATTTGAATCTGGATGATCCGAAGGAACAACTCTATCATCGCCTAAAAAAATTGATACTTTAGACCAATCTAAGTCTTTATTACTTAAATTATCATAAAGTGATAATGGGCTGCTTCCTCCACATACAACAAAAGATGCATAACCATTCAAATTAATACTTGCGCTTAATGAAGCAGCAATAGATTGAGATAAATTATCTACAGTAAAATCTTTCAAGGTTAGTTAAGATTTTGACTAATTTTGTTAATAAAATTTAAGCTGCCATGCAAACAAGTCATTTCTTGATTGATTAATGCTACTGGCATTTGGGTCAGAACATCTGCATGCATTGATTTTCTATTAACTGTAAAATTTCTCATAAATAAATCAGAATCAATGAACTCTTTTAACGAACGCATTAAACCTCCAGCAAGATAGATTCCTTTACCTGGCATATAAGCCAATGCAAGTTCAGAAAGAATTTGGGCAAGCGATGTTAAAAATACATCAACACTCTTTTGAGCAAATTCATCAGAATGATAGCTACCCACAATCTCTTCTGGAGAGATCTCTGTGTCTGCAAAAAATGAATAAATTTTAGCTAATCCACCACCCGATATTAGATCTTCAACAACATTAAAATCTTTTTGATTTTCCAAGCCAAGTTCTAAAAATAGCTTAGGAATGGTGAATGAGCTATTTCCAATTTCTGTTGGTAGAACTATGCTCTCTCTAATCACCTGAGCTGCACCTAACCCAGTGCCTGGACCCAAGATTAAAGCCGTTTCATTAAAGGAGTTGCCATGGTTAATAAAGCTCATCTCATCTGTCTTAAAAAGCGATAAGCCATGTCCTATTGACTCCCAATCATTAAGTATGTGGCAAGAATCAACTTTAAACTTCTTAAGAATCTCAGCCTCATCTATTTTAAATTCTCTATTTGTCATTGCTATAGAGTGATGAAGTTTAGGACCGGCAATAGAAAATACTAAGTGTTTTATTGATGCGTCTTCATCTAAAAAGCCCTGTAACATTTCATCAAAAGAGGCCAAACAATCTAGGTTTTGTTTATTTGGATTGATAAGTGAACTGGAGCCTATATCTGCTGAGGCTGTTCTAATATTTGTACCGCCTACGTCTATTAATAAGACTCTTGAGTTTATAAAAGCTATTTGAGGATCGATTACCATAGCAAGAAATAAGTAATAGTTAGAATGATGCAAATAATCACAGTGCTGACATTGAATGATTTCTCAGTCTTGAAATTAATACCAGATATATCTATTGCTTTTTCTTGATCGCTATATCCTTGAAGCAAAGAAGTTATATAGCATGCAAAACCTGAGACCAAGAATACGACCCCCATTCTGTGAATGAAAGGATATTCAGGAAAAACAAGGAAGATAAATAGAGATAAAATCAAAGACATAATTGCTGCGACTAAAACACTTAAAGTTGTAGCTTTTTTCCAAAATAAAGCAACTAAAAATATCACCAAAATTCCAGGAGTAAAAAACCCAGTGAAGTTTTGAATGTATTGAAATGCAGACTCCATACTGCCAAGCAATGGTTGTGCACAAAGGACTGCAATCAACAATGAAATCCAAGCCATGTTCCTACCAACATTAACCAACTTTTGCTCTGAAGGTTTTGAATTGACAAAACTACGGTAGATATCCATCGTAAAAATTGTGCTGACACTATTTGTCATAGATGCCAATGAGGATACTATTGCCGCAACTAATGCTGCAAAAGTTAAGCCTAGTAAGCCATTAGGCAATAACGACATCATCATGGGGTATGCTTGATCTGATTTCTCTAGCGTAGGGTAAATAACAGCTGCGCAGATTCCTGGAAGCACAACTACGAATGGCATTAAAAGTTTTAAATATGCGGCGAACATAACGCCCTTTTGCGCCTCAGGTAATGATTTAGCACCTAGAGCTCTTTGCGTAATGTATTGATTAAACCCCCAATACGCAAAATGGGCTATCCATAAACCTCCTATCAAAACCCATACTCCCGGCAGGTCCTTATAGGCTGGATGATCAGCAGATAAAATCATATCAAATTTTTCGGGAAGCAATTGATAGACTTGGCCCAAGCCATTGATCACTCCTGCGCCATCAGATATTTGATTCAATGCAATATAAGATACAGATAAGCCTCCAAAAATTAACAATATAACCTGAATGATATCTGTCATAGCTACTGCTTTAAGCCCTCCCCAAAGTGAATAAGCTAAAGAAAGAAGAGCTAAGAGCACTAAGCCATAAAATAAATCTAAACCTGTTAATGAATTAATTGCCAATGAGCCAAGCCATAAAACACTTGTCAAATTTATAAATATGTATACTGCCAACCAAAAGAAGGAAAGTACAAGACTGACTCTTTTATCGAATCTTTGCTCAAGAAACTGAGGCATTGTATAAATTTGTTTTTCAAGAAACAGTGGCAAGAAATACTTCGCCATAACTATCAAAGCTATAGCCGCCGTTAATTCATAAGTTGCTATTGCCATGCCCACCACAAAACCTTGGCCGGACATTCCAATAATTTGTTCTGCTGAAATATTGGCAGCAATTAAAGAAGCCCCAATAGCCCACCATGGCAAAGATCTACCTGCTAAAAAATAATCTTCTGCTGTTTTTTCAACGCCTTGTTGAGATCGAGAAACATATTGAGCTAGAAAAATTATTCCAACACAGTAAAAAGCGACAATGAATATGTCTAAATTGCTAAACAACATTAATACACCACCCCATTGATATCGTTGTCAAAGAACATACATTATCGTTAAAATAGTAAGATAAGGCAATCATATTTAAAAAAACCATGACAGTTACGATCAAAGATGTCTCAAAAGATGCAGCAGTATCAATTAAAACTGTATCAAGAGTTATTAATAACGAAGCAAATGTTGCAGAAACAACAAAAGAGAAAGTACTGGCGTCTGTTAAAAAACTTGGTTTTAAACCTAATAAAAGCGCCCAAAGCCTTAGATCGAAAAAGTCCTATATGCTTGCGTTACTATATGATAATCCCAACAAATCGTATTTAGCTGATGTTCAGAGTGGCATCTTTAATGCTTGTAAAAGCACTGGTTACAATTTGGTTATTCAAGAATGTGATTATAAATCTAACGAATTAAAAACAGATATTGTTAAGTTTGTTGAGGATTTTCGAATAGATGGCTTGATTGTTACTCCTCCACTCAGTGACATGGAGGATTTCCTTCAAAACCTAGATAACCATGAGATAGAATATTCAGTAATCGCTCCTAGTACGATGAACCCAGAATCCCTCCATGTTTCCTCAAATGACTATGAAGCTGCATATTCTTTAACCTCTGAAATTATCAAACATGGTCATAAAGATATAGGTTTTATAAAAGGCCACCCCAAACATTCTGCATCTCATCTAAGATTCAATGGTTTTGTTGATGCAATCAAAAATAATGGAATACACAGCAATGAGCAGTGGATCAAGCAAGGTAATTTTAGTTTTAAATCAGGTTTTGATGCCGGGGTTGAAATTTTTCATTCTGAAAAAATTCCTACAGCAATTTTTGCAAGTAATGACTCTATGGCAGCTGGGATAATGAAATCTGCTCAAATGAAAGGTCTACAAGTGCCAAATGACCTTTCTCTAGCTGGATTTGATGACTCCCCTATTGCTCATCAAATATGGCCAGCCCTAACAACTGTTAAGCAACCTGTAGAAAAAATGGCAGCGCATGCTGCAAAAATACTGATTGCTAAATTTGATGGTTTGGCAGAACAAACAAAATCTAAAGAATTTAAATCAGAGCTGATAGTTAGAGAATCTTTAAAGACCTTATAATTTAAAAGACTCAATCACACCTGCAACTACAAACTCTATTGCTAAAGCTCCAAGAAGGATTCCAAAAATCTTTTGAACAACAATTATGATTGTTGGCCCAACTTTTGCTGAAAGGCTGGCTGAAAGCCACATCGCAAAGGCAACTAAAATAACAATGATTAAAATTGGGAGGAAATTAATCAAAATTTGAGTTGGATCACTCGAGTTTGTTTCAGCAATTAATAGAGCTGTGGTCATGGCACCAGGCCCAGCAATCAGGGGAATTGCCAAAGGAAATATTGCAAGGGACTGAATAGATTCATCATCTAAAGCCACTTCAGCAGTATTTTGTCTTCTAGTTTGTCTTTGCTCCAAGACCATTTGAAAAGCAATAGCAATTAAAAATAAGCCTCCTATAATTTTAAATGAGCTCATAGAGATACCCATTAAATCCAACACTGAAGTTCCAAATAAATAAAACAGCGCTAAAATAAAAAAAGATACTATTGTTGCCTGAATATAGATTCTTTTTACATCCTTTTTATTTAAACCCTGCGTAAGACTTGCAAAGATAGGCACAAGTGCAATTGGATCAACTGCAACAAATAACAAAATAGTATTCTCTAGGACCTGATCAAACATATTATGTTGAAATGATTTGAATAGAATCTGTGTGAGATGCCGAATATATACCCGCTATCAGGACAAATTTTAATGATTTCTTAGCTTTCTTTTCTGAATTTAAAATTGATTTTATTCTTGAAATTGTTCTTGATTGATTTGTTATGGATTTAATAAATCGAGGTTGCATTCCACCAACCAAACTTAATTGATGAAAGGTATCTTTATTATTGGTGAATGCAAATATCGGCATCCGAAAAGGTTTAGTATTAGAGACAACATTGGCAGTTTGACCGGATCTAGTAATAATCACTATCGCATCTGCATTAACTCTCGATGCAAGATCACGAGCTCCTTTTGCAATATTTTGCCAATCTGAATTATCTTGAAGAAACTTCTCGTAACCAAGTGTTCTGAAATGCTCTGTTTTACTGGCTATTTTTTTAATCATTTTTATGCATTGAATGGGATATTTGCCAATACTTGTCTCACCAGAAAGCATAACTGCATCAGAGCCTTCATATATTGCATTTGCAACATCGGTGACCTCCGCTCTGGTTGGTGTTGGGTTATTAATCATGGATTCTAATAAATGAGTTGCAACAATTGATCTTCTTCCCCACTTAGCACTCGCATACATAATCCTTCTCTGAATATTAGGCAAATCTGCAAGGTCTGTCTCAATACCAAGATCTCCCCTAGCCACCATTACCATATCTGCAGCTTGAGTAATTTCATGTATGTTATCGAGGCCTTCTTGATTTTCAATTTTCGCAATAATTTTAATTTGTGACTTTTTTCTTTTCAAAATGGATCTCAAGGTTACGATATCATTGGCAGACCTAACAAATGAAAGAGCAATAAAACTAACGTTATGTTTGATAGCAAAGCTAATATCTTTTCGATCCTTTTTAGTAATTGAGGGTAAGTCAACTCTTACTCCAGGAAGATTTACATGGCGCTTACTTCCAAGAGTTCCTCCATCAAGAACTTTGCATTTAAGGTTTTCTTTATCTTTGGCTAAAACCTGAAAATTAAGCAAGCCATTATCGATACTTATCTTTGATCCTTTATCTACGCTTCTAATTAAACCTTTATAATTAATTTTTATAGAAGAGGTTTCGACATCAACATCATCTCTGATGGTTAGATTCACAACATCGCCTGTCTGCAAATCAATATCAGAATGATTGATACCAGTTCTGATTTCTGGTCCTTGAGTATCAAGCAATATACCAATAGGTCCAAATAGGTCTGATTGGATTTTATTTAGTTTCTGAATGGATTCTATGATAGAAATGGCATCAGCATGTGATGCATGGGACATATTGATTCGCGCCACGTTCATACCAGCTGAATGAAGGTCTCTTAAATCATTGTATTTATTTGTGCTAGGACCAATTGTTGCAATGATTTTTGTTTTAGTAACTAACATGTTCCGCATGATACTCCATTAAACTCTAAAGTGAATATATTGACATCGTTGTCATACAAAAGTATATTCTATTTCTCAAGGGGAAAATAATAGGTAGATAGCGACCATAGAATGAACATCTTTATTTTTGGTGGAACAGGTGATTTAGCACAAAGAAAGTTGCTGCCAGCACTCTATAGGCATTTCAAGGCAGAAAGGCTTAGCCCTCAAATAAAAATATATGGAATTGGCTCAAGCAGTCTTGACATTTTATCTTATCAACAAGAAGTCAAAAATAAACTTAGTATTAATCTTGAATCGATAGAGTATGAAGAAAGCACGGTTCAGAAATTTATTGAAGTTATTTCTTATATTAAAATTGATTTCAACATCGATAATGACTTTGAGTCTCTTAAAAAAATTACCTCGAATAAGGATCGAAATTTATTCTACTTAGCAGTTACACCGGTTTTCTATAAAGTTATTGCAGATAACTTAGATAAACAAAGTGTTATAGGCCCCCACTCCTCCATCATAGTTGAAAAACCAATTGGCAATGATCTTCAGTCATCTATTGATATTAATGAATCATTAGCTTTATATTTTAATGAGAACCAAATTTTTAGAATTGACCATTATCTTGGTAAAGAAGCAGTACAAAATCTCCTAGCGTTAAGATTTGGAAATATTTTATTTGAAAAAATATGGTCCAATGTTGCCGTAGATCATGTTCAGATTACAGTAGCAGAAACGCTAGGATTGGAAAAAAGAGGGTCCTACTATGATCAAACTGGAGCCATAAAAGATATGCTTCAAAATCACCTTCTCCAGATACTCTGTTTGGTGGCTATGGAGCCCCCTACAAACATTAATTCTGAGTCAATCAGAGATGAGAAATTAAAGGTCCTTAGATCCCTTAGGCCATTACAGACAAATGAAACTGATGATCATCTTGTGATCGGTCAATATAAGGATGGTGCCATAAATGCAAAACCAATTACCTCATACATAGATGAAAGCGGCGTAAAGCAAGAAAGTAAAACTGAAACTTTTGTTGCACTAAAGTTATGGATTGATAATTGGCGATGGTCAGGAGTGCCCTTCTTTTTAAGAACAGGCAAAAGAATGGCAGAAAAGCGGTCAGAGATAGTTATACAATTTAAATCTGTTCCCCATAATATTTTTGATTCAAACAGCAAACAAAAAGATAACCAATTAATTATCAGACTTCAGCCTGAAGAAAGCATAAAGCTAAAAATAATGATTAAAAAGCCTTCCGCTTCTGGCTTCCATCTGCAAGAGCTTCCTCTTGACTTGTTGTTTGATGATTATTACGAAGATGATCATCTAGATGCATATGAAAGATTGTTGATGGATATCATTGAAAATAAACCCTCTTTATTCATGAGAAGAGATGAAGTAGAAGAAGCATGGCGCTTTACAGATCAACTGGTCGATTCAATTAGTGAATCAGAAACAACTCTTTCAAAATATAATGCAGGTAGCTGGGGCCCCTCTAGCTCAGATTTGCTGATAGCAAATCAAAATGCCAAATGGAATAATGAGGAAGATTGAATGTTAAGTAAAATTGATGAAATTAAAGCAAGAATTCAACTACGAAGTCAGCTTACCAGATCTAAATATTTAGAAGAAGTTGATGAATGGAAAAAGAAATCACCAAATAGAAATTCATTAGGGTGTTCCAATATTGCCCATGCTTTTGCTGCTTGCGATAAAAATCGTCAAAACTCTGATTTAAATTCAAAAAAATTTGTTGGAATTATTACTGCATATAATGACATGTTGTCTGCCCATGCTCCATTTGAAAGCTATCCCCGCATGCTAAAAGAAGAGGGAAATAAGCTCAATCTTAATATTCAAGTTGCTGGGGGGGTTCCTGCAATGTGTGATGGGATTACACAAGGAGAGCCAGGAATGGAGCTTTCATTATTCAGCAGAGATACCATTGCATTGTCTACAGCAATTGGTTTATCGCACAATGTTTTTGATGCAGCTATATGTATGGGTACTTGCGACAAAATTGTTCCAGGGCTTTTAATTGGAGCTTTAAAATTTGGGCATTTACCTGTAATTTTTCTTCCTGGTGGGCCTATGTCTACGGGTATATCAAATGCTAAAAAAGCTGAAGCAAGACAAGCCTATGCTGCAGGAAAAATTCAGAAGATAGATTTGCTGGATATTGAACAGCAAGCCTATCATTCAAGTGGAACTTGCACATTTTATGGAACAGCTAATACCAATCAATTAATCGCTGAAGCAATGGGTTTCCAATTACCGGGAGCTGCATTTACCCCAACAGAATCTCCAGTAAGAGAGTATTTTAAAAAGGAATCTCTTGAAGCACTTATTAGGTTGATGGATGCAGGAATAGGCTTAGGCGAAATGCTAGACATTAAAAATTGGATGAATGCATTGATAGTTTTGCTAGCAAGCGGAGGCTCGACTAACTTAGTGATTCACTTGATAGCAATGGCAAGATCTGCAGGCTACATACTAACAATAGAAGACTTTAATGATTTATCACGCATTATTCCCCTGCTTTGTCAGGTTTATCCAAATGGCACTGCAGATGTGAATGAATTTCATTCAGAGGGTGGTATTGCTAGATTACTTTCTAACCTAATGGAAGGGGATTTAATTTATAACGATATTGAAACCGTTGCTGGTTTTGGTTTGGAAAGCTATACGAAAATACCATACATTGATGACGTAAATGCTAAAAATCTTAAATGGAAAAATTTAGATCAGAAGCAAAATACAAAAAGCATCTCAACAATTGATAATCCATTTAAATCTAATGGAGGAATTAAATTCATTGGTGGAGATATTGCAGAGGGTGTGATAAAAGTTTCCGCATTGAAAGATGAAAATGAAATTATTGTTGCTCCTGCAAAAGTTTTTTTAAGCCAAGAAGATGTTTTGGATGCATTTAAAAATGGCGACCTTGATTCTGATTTATTTATTGTCTTGCTTGGCCAAAGCCCGGAAGTCAATGGAATGCCAGAACTTCATAAGTTAACATCCCCTATCAATGTACTTCAGAAAAAAGGTCATAAAATTGCGTTAGTAACTGATGGGCGTATGTCTGGTGCATCTGGATCTTTTCCCGCCTTCATACATGCAGTAAGCAAAAATGAAAACTTGTATAAAATTCAGAATAATGATCAGCTGACCCTTGATTTAAAAAATGGTTTATTTCTAATTGAAGATTTTAAATCCACTGAAAGAGAGCCAATTGAGATTGAAACAGATAATAATGGCTTAGGTCGTAACTTGTTCGAGCTTTTTAGAAATAATGTAAGCTCAGTGAATGCTGGTGCCTCGATATTTAATAAGTAGTATGCAATTTAGACCGCCTAAATACCTTCCAACTCTTACTATTTCATCGATAGATGAAGCCAGGATAGTAAATAAGATATTACAATCAGTGGATATTCCATATATAGAAGTAACATTAAGATCTACTGTGTCAATCGAGGCTATAGACTATATCGCAGATCAGACTAATATTAATCTAGGCATAGGAACTGTTCTAAATACAAACCAGTTATTAAATTTACCTATTCCTAAAATTAAATTTGTAGTCTCTCCAGGCTTTAATAAGGATGTTGCCCATTTCTGTAATGAAAATAATATCGAATATATACCTGGTGTTGAAACAAGCACAGAAATCATGGAAGCCCAAAATTATGGCTTTGATATTTTAAAATTTTTTCCTGCTGAGCTTGCGGGCGGAGTTCAGAAACTTAAAGCGCTCAGAAGTATTTTCCCAAATGTGAGTTTTATGTGCACAGGTGGAATTAATTTAGAAAATTATAAAAAATATATTGAGCTGCCCAATGTATGCTCAGTGGGTGGTTCATTCATACTTCCAAAGAAATTAATCAAAGTTGATAATGTCACTGAGGCAATAGACCACTTAAAATTATTATAGGCAAAAAAAAACAGAGCTAGGCTCTGTCTTTTCAGTTCGAGATTGGAA
>CAYVYQ010000031.1:0-11999 GCA_964455855.1 uncultured Gammaproteobacteria bacterium | reverse complement strand
TCTTCTAGCTTTGTTCTCTTTCCATAGCCATTTTCAGATAAACATAAAATGGTCTTAGATGGATCGCCGATCATCAAAGAAATAACTTTCATGCCGTCTTTTAAGGTTATTCCTTTCACTCCTCTTGCAGTTCTGCCCATGGGACGCACCTTTGATTCATGAAATCTAATTAATTTTCCAGAATAGGATGAAAGCAAAATATCATCATCACCATTGGTAATAACAGTCCCAACCAATTTATCATCATCATCCAATCGAATGGCTTTGATTCCAGATTTATATTTTTTATGAAATAAATTTAGATTTGTTTTTTTAACAACGCCATTGCGAGTAGCCATGAAAATATATTTATCTTCTGAGAACTCATCCACTGGTAAAATTTGTGTGACCGTTTCATCATCCTCAAGCTTCAGCATATTGACGATAGGCCTACCCTTAGAGGTCCTGCTGGCAACAGGAACTTCATAAACTTTCAACCAAAAAACTTTGCCTTTCGTTGTAAAGCATAAAAGCTGACTATGAGAACTCAAAACATATAAGTTTTGAATTAAGTCTTCTTCTTTAACTGAAGCTCCAGCCTTTCCCACGCCTCCTCTTCTCTGCTCCCTGTACTCATCAAGAGGCTGGGTTTTTGCATAACCACTTCTTGATAAAGTTAAAACTCTGGTTTCCTCGGGAATTAAATCTTCATTAGAAATATCATGGCGCGTATCATTAATATTGGTTTTTCGTTCATCGCCAAAATTTTCTCTGACTTCTATCAATTCATCTTTAATTAACTGTAAAAGCGTCTCCTTATCATCAAGAATTTTCTGAAGCTCTAAAATCACTTCTAAGATTTCATTAAATTCTGTCGAGAGGTTGTCTTGCTCTAAACCAGTAAGTCTTCCAAGTCTTAATTCTAAAATAGACTTAGCTTGGTCTGGGGATAATTTATAATTCTTCCCTTTAATTCCATATTCAGACGAGAGACCTTTAGGTCTACAAGCATCCTTCCCCGCCTTTTTAAGAATTGCTTCAATAGGTCCTGCTTTCCATGATTTCTTGCATAATTCAGTTGCTGCAATTTTAGTATCTTTAGATTTCTTGATAATTTTAATTATCTCGTCAATGTTTGCTATCGCAACCATCAATCCTTCAACAATGTGACCTCGTTCTTTGGCTTTTCTTAAATCAAACTTTGTTCTTTTGGTAACAACATCTTTTCTGTGTTTGATAAATTCCTGAAGTATCTCTTTGATATTTAATACACGAGGCTGGCCATCCACAAGAACAGTAAAATTAATGCCAAAAGATTGCTCCAATTGCGATTGTGCAAATAAATTATTCTCTAGAACTTCAACGGATTCTCCCCGCTTAACCTCAATAACAACTCTCAAGCCGTCTTTGTCTGACTCATCTCTAATTTCGCTGATTCCATCTATTTTTTTGTCTTTTACCATTTCTGCAATTCTTTCAAGCATCTTGGCTTTATTAACCATGTAAGGTATTTCGTTAATTATTAAAGAGCTCTTTCCAGACTTATCTTCCTCCACAGAGGTTTTAGCGCGAACATGAATAATTCCTCTACCGGTCTTATAACCCTCATAAATTCCGATCCTTCCGTCTATAGTTCCACCCGTTGGGAAATCAGGTCCAGTAATAATTTGAATAATCTCATCAATGGTAGCTTTTGGGTTATCCAACAAAAGCAAACAACCATTTAATACTTCTGTGAGATTGTGCGGAGGCACATTTGTTGCCATTCCAACAGCAATGCCTGACGAGCCATTAACAAGCAATGCTGGGATTCTTGTTGGCATGACATCTGGAATTTGCTCAGTGCCATCATAATTGGGAGAATAGCTTACTGTTTCTTTCTCAATATCATTGAGGATCATGTCTGTAATTTTTGCCATTCTCACTTCGGTGTAACGCATCGCAGCTGGAGAATCCCCATCTATTGAACCAAAATTACCCTGCCCCTCAACTAAGGTGTATCTCATTGAAAAATCTTGTGCCATTCTGACCATTGCTTCATAAACAGCTGAGTCACCATGTGGATGATATTTACCAATGACATCCCCTACCACTCTTGCTGATTTCTTATAAGGTTGTCGGTATGTATTTCTTAAGACATGTTGTGCATATAAAATCCTTCTATGAACAGGTTTTAAGCCATCTCTTACGTCAGGCAAAGCTCTGCCATGAATGACGCTCATTGCATAACTTAAGTATGAAGTTTTTAGCTCATCTTCAATGTTTATTGGTAAGATTTGTTTTGCAAAATCAGTCATTTTTTAGCCCTTAAAGCAATATTTTATGTGTGCAGGAAATTCCCTTAATTAAGGGTAAATTTTACCATACTTCAGGGGGATTTTAGTCTTTAAATTCGGCAACAATTTGGCCAATTGATTCCTTTGCATCGCCAAATAACATTCGAGTATTTTCTCTAAAAAATAATGGATTTTGAACTCCAGCAAAACCAGAAGACATGGATCTTTTTAGTACGAAAACTGTCTTAGCATTGTGGACTTCGATAATCGGCATTCCATATATTGGACTGCCTTCTTCTTCAGTTGCAGAAGGATTAACAACATCATTAGCGCCGATAACTATTGCAACATCTATGGTGTCCATGGAGGGGTTAACATCATCAGGCTCAGCAAGTAAATCATATGAAACGTTTGCTTCTGCAAGAAGAACATTCATATGACCAGGCATTCGCCCAGCAACAGGATGGATTCCATATTTTACCTCTGTTCCATTCTCCTCTAAAAGCTCTCCCATTTCTCGGACGACATGCTGAGCTTGAGCAACTGCCATACCATAGCCAGGAACCACCAAGACGCTAGATGCATTTTCAAGAATTAGGTATGCATCATCAGAGGTGATAGGTTTAACTTCACCCTGCTCCTCAGAGGAACTGGTCTGACTAACAGAAGCGTATCCAACAAATAGAATATTCGTGATAGTTCTATTCATAGCCTTAGCCATGATGATAGTTAATATTAACCCGCTGGCTCCAACCAATGATCCAGCTACAATTAGAACATTGTTGAGTAACAGCAAACCTGCAAACGCTGCTGCAATTCCTGAAAGTGAATTTAGCAGAGAGATAACAACAGGCATATCTCCCCCACCTATCGGCATAACAAAGCCAATTCCGGCAACTAGAGTTAAAACTAAAAAAATAGAAAAATAAGATGGTACTTGTGGGATCAACTCAGATAGAGAAGGCTCAGCTACAACATATATTAAAGCAGGCATGCTGAGATAAAAGAATGATATAAAAATATTTGTAATTACGGAGCCTTTCCCAAGCTTCAGCTTTTCAGAAAGTTTTCCATAAGCTATGAGGGAGCCAGAAAATGTAATGCCTCCAATATAGATTGTTAACATTATTAAGACATGCTGAAACCCAGAGTTACTAGGCTCATTGAATTGAGACCATGCAATTAAAAATGTTGCCAAGCCACCAAAACCATTAAATAAAGCGACCATCTCTGGAATAGCTGTCATTTTTACTTTGATAGCTATTAATGAGCCTATAAGACCACCCAGTAAAACACCTGCAAGTATTATTTTTATATCTATATCAAGGCTTAAGCAGGTTATTCCAACAGCACAAAACATAGCAAGAGCAGATAAATAATTTCCTTTAACCGCTGTAGCCTCCTTCCCAAGCATTTTAATTCCGAGGATAAACATCACAGAAGAAATGATGTAAACAATATTTTGAATGACTTGAATATTAGCTATATTTTCCATAATTTATTTTTTCTTGAACATACTCAGCATTCTGTTGGTTACTAAATAGCCACCAAATACATTTATTGAAGCAAACAATATTGCACCAAAGGCTAATATATCTTGCATCTGACCAGCGCTTGAAAGCATTAATGCGCCCACCAATGCAATTCCAGAGATAGCGTTAGCCCCTGACATTAAAGGCGTATGAAGTGTGCTGGGAACTTTTGAGATAAGTTCTAGGCCTAAAAAGATGGATAGCAATAAAACAAAGCCCAATAAAATATATATTTCCATTATGCAAACCTCTCATTCATAATTTTTCCTTCATAAGCTAGCACGCTGCTCTGTATCACTTCATCCTCAAAATCAAAATTAATTTGTGTGGTCTCTTCATTATAAAAATCAGTAATCCAGTTAATAATATTATTTGAGAGAGCAAAAGAAGCATGGCTAGATACTTTAGAAGCTAAATAGGAAACCCCAACTACTTTAACTCCATTAACACTTACAACCTCATCAACAATAGATCCTTCCACATTACCACCCGTTTCTACAGCCATATCGAGAATAACACTTCCGGGTTTCATTTTTTTTATCGTACTCTCATCAATAATTTTAGGGGCAGGCCTACCAAAAATTTGAGCAGTGGTTATAACAATATCGGATCGTTCGCATACTTGGCTTTGAAGATCTTTTTGCTTTGCTATTTGCTCAGGAGTAAGCTCTTTAGCATACCCTTGATCTGTTTGACCAGTATCTCCTAGATCAATTTTTACAAACTTTGCACCCAGAGATTTAACCTGTTCTTCAACAACGTCTCGAGTATCAAATGCTTCGACTCTAGCACCCAATCTTTTTGCAGTTGCTATAGCTTGTAGACCAGCAACCCCAACACCAATTACAAATACCCTGGCTGGTTTAAGTGTTCCAGCTGCTGTCATCATCATTGGAAGTGCGGAAGATAAGTGCTGAGCAGCTTCCAAAACTGCAGCATAACCTGCAAGGTTTGCTTGAGAGCTTAAGACGTCCATTTTCTGAGCTCTTGTTATTCTTGGGATAAATTCCATGCTAACAACATTAATTCTTGATTGATTTAACGCTTTGAGCTCGTCAACTGCATAAAAAGGATTAAGCATGCCCAGCACTGTAGAGCCAGATTGAATTTTATTTGATTCGTCGATACTCAAAGATGACGGAGTAATTATAAAATTGCCCTGGGACAAGCATTCATCTCTTGATATAGCTTTCAAACCAAGGTCAATAAAAGTCTGATCTGATGTATTAATTCCGTTACCTATTCCTGACTCAAAAGAGACAGTTGCTCCAGGTAAAGCTAATATTTTTTTAACTGTATCTGGGTGAATCACCGAGCGGTGATCTCTAGTGTCCGGGGATTTTAAGGCTGTTATATGCATAAAAATACTAACTATTTAAACTTGTAGTCCATTGCAAATTATTTAAAGGTTATTGTCAATATTTAAAATAAATCCTATCAAAACAATATTTTGGGGTTATTTTTAATGTAGCTCAACTACAATAAATTAAAAAATTTAACTATAAGTTTAAGCTGACTCCCCCATCCACTGTAATTAACTGACCTGTAATTAACTCACTTTTTTCGATTAAATTTATAATTATTTCAGCAACTGACTCTGGAGAGCATGTTTTGCCAAGAGGGGCTGTGTTTTGAATGTGCTTTTTTGTTCCTTCATACATTTCAATGCCCATACCCTTTTTTAACCATTCACCCTCAATAAATCCAGGACAGACAGCATTTACCCTGATTGGCCCTAGGTTCCTTGCCATGGATAAAGTCATTGTATTTAAAGCTCCCTTAGAAGACGCATAAGCAACTGAACTGCCTATTCCCTTTATTCCAGCAATAGAGGAAATGTTTACAACACATGGATTTTCACTTTTTAATAAATGCTCTTTTGCAGCTTTAACCATTTGAAATGGCCCTACAACATTTACACCGTAAATATATTGAAAATCTTCAGCAGCAAGACTATCTAGATCGGAATGATCCCAAGCGAATTTAGTGGTCCCAGCATTATTAATAAGAGCATCAATTCTCCCCCATTTCTCAATAGCTTTGTTAATGGTGGCTATGCACTCAATATCTATTGAAACATCAGCCTGCAATGCAACAACCTCTGCGTTTTCATTTGTACAATTTTTAGCTACTTGGTCTGCATCCTGGATAGAAGATGAGCATGTGATGACAACATTCCAGCCATTTTCAGAGAGCATTCTTGCTGTTGCGGCTCCAACACCTCGGCTTCCCCCGGTAACAATAGCAACTGGATTATCTGACATAGTGTTAGCTTCCTTATATAAAAAATAATAAACTTACCTATTCTTGCATGCAATGATGTAATCTGCCACTTTAAAAGAAGTAGTGTTTATGACTCAAAATATTGATCAAAACGAAGTAAATAAGTTTGCCGAAATAGCGGAGAGTTGGTGGGATCCAACTGGTGACTTTAAACCTTTACATGTAATTAACCCCCTCAGGGCAAACTATATAGATCAACAATCATCCGTAAACGGTTTAAAGGTATTAGATGTGGGATGTGGTGGCGGTCTTTTAGCAGAGGCTCTCACTGCAAAGGGAGCTCAAGTAACCGCTATAGATGTAACAGAAGCTAACATTGGTGTTGCTCAACTCCATGCAGAAAAAATGCAAATTAATATTGACTACAGATTAATTACTGCTGAAGAATTGGTACAAAAAGAAAAAGGGTCTTTCGATGTGGTTGCCTGCTTGGAGGTAATTGAGCATGTTCCAGATCCTGGTCAGCTTATTAAAGCTTGCTCTGATCTTTTGAAGCCTAATGGTCAAATGTTTCTTTCCACTTTAAATAGAAATGCCAGATCCTTTGTTACAGCAATTGTTGGTGCTGAATATATTTTTAATATTTTGCCCAAAGGAACTCATGAATGGGAAAAGTTTATTAAGCCATCAGAGCTAGAGAGGTATATGCGCAATGCTGGCATCAAATTAATTGAAAGCAAGGGAATGTTTTACAATCCGATTTTTCATACTGCAAATTTGAATAATGACCTTGGAGTCAACTATATGATGCATGGGTCTAAAAATGCCTAAAGGTGTGCTGTTTGATCTTGATGGTACTCTTTTAGATTCAGCTCCAGACTTTATTGCGAGCTTAGACAATTTACTTGAAAGACATAATCAACCAAAACTTGATCCTGAAATCATCAGGAGCCATGTATCTGATGGAAGCTGGAAGCTAACAAGCTTAGGCTTCAATATCGACATATCGGATGATCAGTGTGCTGTTTTAAGAGAAGAGCTCTTAGAAGAATACGAATTAAACCTCTTGCAGCATGGAGGTGCTTTTGATGGCATTGAAGAGATGTTGACCTCATTAGAAAAGGATAATATTCCTTATGGAATCGTAACTAATAAGCCCCTGCGTTTTGCAAAACCAATCTTGATGAATGAGATTGCCTTTAAAAATTGCAAAACTTTAATATGTCCAGATCATTTAAATGCTATTAAACCAGACCCTGAAGGAATTTTAAGGGGATGCAAAGATTTAGGCCTGCATCCAGCTGATTGCATCTATGTAGGCGATCATGAGAAAGATCTTGAGGCAGGAATAAATGCAGGAACACAAGTTATTGCTTGTTATTTTGGATATTCGATTAAAGCTAGTGATCATAGCAAACATATTCTTGGGGCCGACCATCCAAGCGATCTTTATAAATTAATTTCACAACTATAACAATGGATCTTTCTAGCAGAACAATACTTATTACTGGTGCAACCGATGGAATTGGTGCAGTTTTGGCAATTGAGTTTTCAAGGTTAGGGTCAAATATTATTCTTTTAGGTAGGGACTCTTCTAAGCTAGACAAAGTTTATGATCAACTTGATAGCTCTTTTACATCTCAAAAACACTTAATCTTGCAGGCTGATCTTGGTTTATTGAATAATGAATCAGCGCATGAAATTCTCAATGCAATCGCTGAAGAGTTTACTTCGCTGGACGGCATTATCCACAATGCAGCTATCTTAGGCACAATGACAACTTTAGAAGATTACGAATTGTCACGATGGGATGAGGTTTTAAATGTTAATCTCAGGGCTCCGTTTCTGCTTACTAAAACACTAAAAACAATTCTTGAAACATCAACACTACCAAGAATTATTTTTACTTCATCCGGAGTTGCAAATGTGGGCAGAGCTTTTTGGGGTGCCTACTCAGTTTCAAAATTTGGTTTAAAAGGGTTGGCAGAAATTTTTGCCAATGAGTTAGAAACAACCTCATCTATTAAAGTGTTTAATTTTGATCCTGGGGCAACCCAAACAAAAATGAGAGCATCTGCAAGACCTGCTGAAAATCCTAATTCCCTCAAAACTCCCAATGATCTTGTAAATTGTTACTTATGGTTTTTTAGTGAAGAAAGCTCTAACTCAAAACAGAACTACTTCGAATATGTTGATCTGTCTAAGAAAGTGACTGCCACATAAAAAGACTCAAGTAAGTTCTCCAAGGTCTAAATGGCTCATAAAATCTTTCACTCAAATCATGCTCACTAAAAAAATACTTATGTGCATTCTTGATGCCAAGATCATTGATTGGCATAACATCTGCATCACCTAGATAAAACATTCTAGCCATTTGGACTGACCATGGTCCAATTCCTTTGTTAGTAATAAGCAAGTTTTCAAATTCAATATTCGAGATATGGATTAAATCATTTCTTTGCATAACAGATAAATTAAAATTCTCTATCAGCCCTATGACATAATTTGCTTTTGATCTTGATAAACCTGCTAAGCGAAGTTCTTTATCTAAATTTGTAGAATTGGTATGACTTTTAATAATAGGATGAACTCTTGACCAAATAGTTTTTGCTGCTTTGGTAGATAGTTGTTGGCTAACTACAACCGATGAGAGGTATTCAATTAACGGCAATGATGAGACCTTTATCTGAATTGGTTCTGACGTCTCAAGATATCTTCTTAATAATTTGAAATTCTTTTCTTTAGAGATTTTTAATAAAGCTTTGTAAGCTTTATCACTTTCCATAATTTTGAAGTTCTTGAATTTGAGATTCGGTTAAGTTCATGCATGAGCCCTCCCTAAGTGTAGAAGGTAAAAATATTGGTCCGATCCTAACTCTTTTCAATCTACTAACTTCTAAATCTTGAGATTCAAAGAGTTTTCTGACCTCACGATTTTTTCCAGTAAGCATGCAAACGGAAAACCATTGATTAGAGCTTTGTTTTTCTCCTGGAACGATGTCTGAGAATTTATAAACTTCATTTTCAATTTTCACTCCTGAGAGCATATTTTTTTTCTTCTGCTCATTGAAATGGCCTCTTGCTCTTACAAGATATTCTCTGTCAATTTCAAATGAAGGATGCATGAGTTGATGGGCAAAAGTTCCATCATTTGTAAATAGCATCAAGCCAGAAGTATTGATATCTAGCCTTCCAACCGCAATCCAGTCAGGCTCATTTTGAACTGTTGGAAGAAAATCAAACACAAGTTTAATTTTCTTATCATCTTTTTTTGAAGATAATACTCCGCGAGGCTTATTAAGCATGATTACTTTTAAGTCTGCTATTTTTAAAAGCACTCTCTCACCCTCAAAAGTGACTTCGTCCGTTTCAGCTACTTTGGTTCCTAAGACAGCTAGCTTACCGTTCACAAAGACTTTATTATCCTTTATGAGCTGCTCACATGAACGCCTTGAACCCAAGCCGGCTTGAGCCAAGAATTTCTGCAGTCGCAGCATAGAGCTAACCAGCTTCTAGTTGATCCAGGGTATCTTCCGCTGGCAAAGCCTCGGGCAATGGAGGCAAATCATTGATTGATTTGAGATTTAAATCATTTAAAAATATTTTAGTTGTTTCATACAAAGCAGGTCTGCCCGGCACATCACGATACCCCGATACTTTGATCCACTCTCTATCAAGTAATGATCTAATTATTTGGGTGCTAACAGTAACGCCTCTTATGTCCTCAATATCACCCCTAGTGACTGGTTGTTTATATGCAATTATCGATACGGTTTCCATTAACGCTTTAGAAAGCCTGCTTGATGTGTCATTCCATAAAGGATAAAGACAATCACCATAATTCTCTCTTACTTGCATCCTAAAGCCAGATGCTACCTCTTTGATTTCAATAGAGCTTTCAGCATATCTTTCCTCCAAGGAATTTAAAGCTACTTTGATACTGGATAAATCTACTTCTATGTTCTGAGATCCCATAAGAGTTTTCATCTCAGACAAACGCATGGGTCTTCCAGCACCAAAGAGAATGGATTCAACAATATTGGGTAAGTTTTGTAAATCAGCCATCTAATGAACTCCTCGATTCGTTGATTTAAGATACAGTTGATTAGAATCTTTGTTTTGAATAAGCTCAACATGCCCATCTTTGGCTAAATCTAGAGAGGCCAATAATGCAACGACAACACCCTGCTTACCTTCTTTTTTTTGATATGTTTGAAAGAATTGGATTACATTTCTTTTATTGAGGATCGATAAGATCAAAGCAATTCTATCCTGGGTAGATAATTCCTCAAAGTGGATTTCATGATGTGCAGAAAATTTAGGTCGGGTTGAAACCTCTTTGAATATTACTGCAAGTTCCTGAGGGGATATATTTAAATCTGCTTCACGCTCTTTAAATTTTGGCAAAGCAGTTGATGCGAGGAAAAAATCTCTGTCTAATCTAGGTAAATTAGAAATAGATTCTGATGCGCTTTTGTACCTTTGATATTCCTGCAACCTTCTAATAAGTTCTGATCGAGGATCCTGTTCTTCCTCCTCTTCTTCGGACTGAGGAATTAACATTCTAGATTTAATTTGAGCAAGGGTCGCTGCCATTACTAAATAATCAGCTGCGAGCTCTATTTTTAAAGCATCCATTAATTCAATATATTGAATGTACTGATCTGTAATTTCAGAAATATCTAAGTCCAAAATATTAATATCTTTCTTTTGGATCAAGTAAAGCAATACATCCATTGGGCCAGAAAAATCCTCTAAGAAGATTTCCAAAGCTTCTGGCGGTATAAATAAATCGTCAGGAAGTTGCGTTAAAGCCTCGCCTTTAAATTGCGGAAATTCTAGCTGTGCTTGAGACTTCATAAGTTCAAAATATACAAGATGCTGTAATTATATGCCCTTTTTAACACAACATCTTGTGATTTTGCATAAAAATGTTGATTTAAAAGGTTTTCATAGGGCTTTAAAAAGAATTAATAAGATCAGTGAAAGCCTATTTTTTTAATTTAATTGCATTAATATTTGAGCATGGAATCCATTTACCACACAGACAATACAAGAATTGTTGAAAAATTCGATCTCATTACGCCTAATGATGTAATCTCAGAATATCCTTTGACTGATGAGATTTCGAAATTAGTGTATGGAACTCGAAATGAAGCTAGCCAAATTCTGCATGGGAAAGATGACAGAGTAATTGTTGTTTGTGGGCCGTGCTCAATTCATGATCCAAAATCTGCTCTTGAATACGCTCATCTATTAAAAGAAGCTAAAGATTCACTAAATGCTAATTTATTGATAATTATGAGAGTATATTTTGAAAAACCCAGAACCACAGTTGGCTGGAAGGGTTTAATTAATGATCCTGACATTAATGAAAGCTATGATGCAAACAAGGGTCTGATGCTGGCAAGAAAAATTCTAAGGGATGTTACTGCTATGGGGCTGCCTGTGGGTACAGAATTTTTAGATCCTATTTCACCTCAGTATGTTGCAGATCTTATTTCTTGGGGAGCAATCGGGGCTAGAACTGCAGAAAGTCAATCTCATAGAGAATTAGCCTCTGGCCTTTCTTGCCCAATAGGAATTAAAAATGGTACAACCGGAGCTTTAAAGCCCGCAATTGATGGCATTCAAGCAGCAAATCATCCTCATGTATTTTTTTCAAATACAAAAGATGGGCGAGTATCAATATATAAAACTTCTGGTAATTCAGATTCACATATTATTTTACGAGGTGGAAAAGAGCCAAATTTTACCTCGGAGGCAATTCAACAAACATTAACTGCGCTGGTTGAGGCTGATGTAAATGACTCTATTATGGTTGATGCTAGTCATGGAAATAGTCAGAAGCAATTTAAAAAGCAAATTGATGTTGTAAACGATTTGGCTAAACAAATTGCAGCAGGGAATCAAAGCTTAAGAGGCCTGATGCTCGAAAGTCATTTAGTTGAGGGAAATCAAAGCATCTCAGATGACCTCACATATGGTC
>CAYVYQ010000030.1:0-12356 GCA_964455855.1 uncultured Gammaproteobacteria bacterium | reverse complement strand
CTGAATATAATTATCACCGATACTTATCGAAGCCCCACTTAATTTCAATTTATCTAAAATATTATTCATGCGGGGAGCTTCAATATTTGAAATAGTTACATCACCGCCAGTTATAGCTGCAGCAATTAGATAAGTTCCAGCCTCTATTCTATCGGCCGGAATTGAAAATTCTGTCCCTTTAAGATCATCAACACCATCAATAATAATTTCATCAGTCCCTGCTCCATTAACTTTAGCCCCCATAGCATTAAGAAAGTTAGCTAAATCTTCAACCTCAGGCTCTTTAGCAACATTTCTTAAAACCGTTTGACCTTTCGCAAGAACCGCAGCCATCATAATATTTTCAGTTCCAGTCACAGAAACACCCGGAAAGTTAATTTCACAACCAATTAATTTTTTTGCAGTTGCTTCAATATAACCATTTTTTAACACAATCTTTGCTCCGAGTTTTTCTAAAGCATCCAAATGAAAATCAACTGGTCTTGTTCCAATCGCACAGCCACCTGGAAGCGCGATTCTTGCAAAACCATGACGAGCTACAAGAGAACCTAGAACTAAAATAGAAGCACGCATAGTTTTTACAAGCTCATATCTAGCCTCAAAGTCATTTAATTTAGATGTGGAAATTATAAAATCCATGCTCTCATTCAGAGTAATATCTGCCCCCATTGAACCTAAGAGCTCAAACATGGTTGTGATATCTTGAAGGTATGGCAAATTTTTAAAAGTAATAGGTTGATCGCTTAATATCGTTGCCGCCAACATTGGTAAGGCTGCATTTTTTGCTCCTGAGCAAGAAATAGATCCAGAGAGTTTATTTCCACCTATAATTTTTAACTTTTCCATACTTAAGCTATCTCTGATGGAGATTTTGTATTTAAACTCAATGCGTGTAACTCACCTGATTTAAAATGCTCTTTTAAAACATTCAAAACTAACTTGTGTCGTTGAAGAGAATTTAAACCCTCGAATTCTTTGCTCACAATTAAGACTTTTGAGTTGCAATCCTCGCCATCAAAAGAGATCTCAGCCTCAGGAAATTGTAATTTAAGAAAATGAGTGATATCCATTAGATTGGTTTTGGCAAAAGATTAATCTAGATTAGCATCAGAAGTCCAATGCTTTATTATTTCATCAATATTTTCATTATGCTCTTTTGCAAGAGCCTGAAATTGATTTCTAAAAGTAAGGCCTAGGTTCACTCCATTCACAATTATGTTGATGATTAGCCAGTTTCCATTTTTATCTTTTCTTACCTTATAGGTGATGGGGTAAATATTGCTAGAAGTAATAAGATTCTGCTGGACATCCTCGGTTGTTTTTAATTCAGATACCTCCGGAAAAATAGTAACAATTTTTTGATCGCCCCATTGCGCCAAGGTTGAAGAATAGGTATCAAGCAATGATTCTTTGAAAGATTGGATAAATTGAAGCCTTTGTGATTTTGAGGCAGCAAGATAATATTTTTTACCCATTACACTTGCGCCAACTCTTCTAAAATCAACCATTGGTTCAAAAACAGTATTGATCTTATCTTTGAATAATTCAGGGTCTTTGGCGAAGAGTGCTTGATTGTTTCTAATTATAGAAACCATTTCTTGGGCTTGGGAATCAATAAATTTATGTGGGTTAGATTCAGCGATTATGTAGCTGTGAAAGCAAAAGATTGCAAGAACAAAGGTAAGTGATTTCAAAGTGTGGTTCATAAAGGTATTATAACATTAGTAAAAAACTATTAATAAAATATGAAAGATAAGGATTTTATCAGTTCAGCTCTAAAGGTCATTGAAATAGAGTCAAATGCTGTGAAGAATTTAAGCAATCAAATAAAGTCCGATTTTGAAGATCTCTGCTCAAATATCCTTAATTCCCGAGGGAAATTAATTTTAATGGGTATTGGTAAATCTGGCCATATAGCTCAAAAAATTTCGGCAACATTATCAAGCACTGGCACTGCATCCTTTTTTATACATCCAACTGAAGCTGCCCATGGTGATTTAGGGATGATTGACAAGGAAGATTCAATTTTAATTTTGTCTAATTCAGGAGAGACAAAAGAAATAATTGAGATTTTACCTGCACTAAAGCGCTCAACTGCTAATATTTTTACCCTTACCAATAACAACCAATCTACTATTGCAAAAGCTGGAACAATTAATTTAATGATTAAAGCTGATGAGGAAGCTTGCCCATTAGATCTCGCTCCAACTTCTTCAACCACAATTGCTTTAGTGTTCGGAGATGCTCTAGCAATCGCTTTGTTAGAGGCGCGTGGTTTTAGCAAAGATGATTTTGCAAAATCTCATCCAGCTGGACAACTTGGAAAAAAACTCACAACACTAGTTCAAGATTTAGCAGTCATGAATGAAAAAGCGCCAATGGTTGATCAAACCACATCTTTAAAAGAAGCATTGATGGTGGTAACTGAAAAAAAGCTTGGGTTAACTCTGGTTTTAAATAAAAAAAAGATTGTTGGAGTTTTTACAGATGGTGATTTAAGAAGATGTCTGAATGATGAAGTGGATATAAATAATACGCCCATAAAGGATGTAATGACGATTAAATTTAAGAGCATTGACAGCAATGCCCTTGCTATTGATGCGGCTGAAATTATGGAAAAAAATAAAATTTTTAGCTTGGTTGTTAATTCCTCAACACATAAAGAAGATACCATTGGTATTATTACAATGCATCAACTTCTTGAAGCGGGAATCATTTAATTTATAGAAATGCTTCAAAACTATAAAATTTTATTAATTGTATATGGATTTTTATATCTTCCTTTTGTAATCCCAGCAGAAAATGTGAGCTTTCAAAATATTTCAATTCAATCAGATCAAGTCACCATCGATAAAAACACTGAGCAATTAGTTTTTAAAAATAATGTTGAGATTAAAATTGATGGCTACGTTATTAAAGGCTCCAATGCCCTTTTAAGCAGTAAAGATGAAAAACTGGAAATATATGGTAATCCCGCATCAATCCAATCTGAGGAAATAGATGGAGAAGCAGAGGTATTTAAAATATATCCAAATAAATCCATGAATTTAATTGGAAATGCAAAGCTTCTAAATAAAGGAAACATGATCACGTCTAATTTTATTACTTATCAAATCATTGCAAATGAATAGTGATCGCCTAATCCTGACTAATATCGAAAAAGCTTTTGGCTCAAAAAAAATTCTTACAGATATTAGTTTCTCAGTTGGAGAAAACGAAATTGTAGGTTTGCTTGGTCCAAATGGGGCTGGTAAAACAACAGCTTTTTACATAGCCGCCGGTTTAATTTTTCCAAATGACGGGAAGGTACTTATTGATAACCAAGACGTGACTAATACTCCCATGCATGGTCGCGCAAAACTAGGGTTAGGCTATTTACCTCAAGAAGCATCCATATTTCCAGATCTTAGTGTAGAAAGTAATCTTCTCGGAATCGCAGAATTTACTCATGGAAATAGAGAACAACAAATTGGCAAAGTGGAAAAAGTTGTTGATGAGTTTGACTTGAAAGAGATTCTTCAAACCAAAGGAAGAATGTTATCGGGAGGGCAAAGAAGAAAAGTTGAAATAGCTCGAACTTTGATTTGCGAACCTAGCATAATGCTTTTAGATGAACCATTTGCAGGCATTGATCCAATTGCTGTTGAGGAAATAAAAGAATTGCTTCTAGAGATCTCTAAAAAAAATATTTCTATTTTGATCACGGATCATAATGTTAGAGAAACTTTAAGCTTATGTAATAGAGCTATTATCCTTAATGAGGGCAGCATAATTGCGGAAGGCAATGAAAAAAGCTTAAAAGAAAATTCGTATGTTCAACAAAAATATTTTGGCAAATTATTTTCTTAGAAAATGGCCATTAAGCTTGTAAGAGAATTCAAACAAAATCAGCAGCTATCAATAACCCCGCAGTTAAAAAAATCAATAGATCTTCTTCAGCTGTCAAGATTAGAAATCATTAATAAGATTAATAATGAGATAGATGAAAATCCGTTCCTAAAAAAAGATTTTGAAGTTGAGTCAGTTGGAAGCTTTGATGATGCAAGCCTACTTGAGAATCTTCCAAATGAATTGACCTTGCAGAATCATCTTGAGGCTCAATTAGAAGACATCAGGCTGAATAATGCTGAAAAAAAAATTGCATTGGCAATCATTCAATCCCTTGAAGAAAATGGTTTGCTTCAATTAGATCTAGATGAAATAGAAGCATTAATGGAATATAGTTATTCAATCCAAGAAATTAAAAACGTCTTAAAGAATGTAGTTCAAGATTTAGACCCCGCCGGAATTGGAGCAAGAAATTTCAAAGAGACCATTTATATACAGTTGAGAAAAAAAGATATTCCAACTGAAGAATTAGAAATTGCAAACAAAATTCTATTTGACCCTAAATTTTCTTCATTTGAGGATGCCCAAGCTGATTTAACAAAATATTACTCTAAAGATTCCATTGAATCTGTGCTTGAAAAAATAAAAAAATGTGATCTTTCGCCTGGTTTAGAGTTTGAATCTACTTATTTGATTCAACCAGACTTAGAGGTAATTCCTGATAGCAATCAAAATTTTAATGTCCGATTTAAGCAAGACAACTTTCCTTTAATTAGCCTTGATCAAGATTTAGAAAAACAAGTTAAAAATAAAGCAAATAAAGCAAATAAACAGCTAAAGGAAAAAATAAGTGAAGCTAAATGGCTAATCAGAGCAATTAATAAAAGAAATGAGACTGTACAAAATGTTGGTACACTGATTTGCAGAATACAAGCTGATTTTTTATCTGATAGATCTGCTGAACTAAAGCCGCTATCAAATTTAGAGCTTGCAAAGAAATTAAAGATAAGCCCGTCAACTGTTTCAAGGATTTTACGCTCTAAATATATACAAACGCCTAAAGGTGCTGTGTCAATGAAATCACTTTTAGCTAGCTCTGTATCGAAAACTAGAAAAGTTACCCCTATGCAATTAATGGAAGAAATTCAAAATATAGTTGAAAGTGAGAAAAAAAAATTAAGCGATCAGAAAATTTCAGATTTACTTAATAAGCGAGGATTCAACTTGGCTCGAAGAACCATCTCAAAATATCGAAAAAAAATAAATTTACCAAATTCTAGGAATAGATAATTCATAATTTAGTGAGTTAGAATTGAGATTATGAATGAGATAACGCCTCGCCACTTCGCGTCTGAAGATCTACTGAAAAAAATTCAAGGACAAGAAGTAGAACCATCTATTAATCAAATCAAAAGAATTTTATCTGGCATGCACCCCTCTGAGGTGGCACATAGCATAGAGTCTCTGCCACCTAAAGAAAGAAAGTTTCTATGGTCACTGATCGAAACTCAGGATGAGGGTGAAATCATTGCAGAATTGCATGATGAAATACAACAAGAGCTTATCTCTGAGATTTCACCTGAAGAGCTTATTACTATAATTGGTGATTTAGAGCTTGATGAAATTGTTGATATTCTTCAAGTTCTTCCAGATCAAAAAACAGAAAATATTTTATCAGCCATGTCTCAAAGAGACCGGCAAAGAATTCAAGAAGCTCTGGAATATCCTGAGGATTCTGCCGGCGGGTTAATGAATACCGACATTATTAGTGTTAGGCCAAAGCATAATCTTGAGGTAGTAATGAGATATCTAAGAGCTCAGCGAGAGTTACCAAAAAATACTGATCAAATTTTTGTTGTTTCAAGAGAAAATAAATATTTAGGATCCTTGCCAATTTCTTCAATTGTTGTCTCAGATCCTAGTTTGAATGTAAGAGAGTTAATGGAAAGTGAAATTCAACCATTAGAAGCCAGCTTAAATGATAAGGATGTATCAAGGTTATTTGAACAAAATGATTGGGTATCAGCCCCAGTTGTAGATAGTGAATCAAGATTAATTGGAAGGATCACAATTGATGATGTTGTTGATGTAATTATGGAGGATGCTGATCAGAATTTTCTTGGAATGGCTGGAGTTGCTGAAGATACATTTGCTGCACCAGCAAGAGCAGCAAGGAGTAGAATTTTGTGGCTATCAATTAATCTTATGACTGCATTTATAGCATCTATGACAATTAGCCTCTTTCAAGCCACGATTGATCAAATAGTGTATCTGGCTATTCTGATGCCTATTGTTGCAAGCATGGGTGGAGTTGCTGGAACACAAACTTTAACAATTATGATAAGAGGATTAACTCTTCAGCAAATCAATGAATCTAATTTAAGATGGCTTTATAAAAGGGAATTAGCTGTATCAATTGTAAATGGAATCTTGTTATCCATCTTGGTTGGAGGAATAACTTTTTTTTGGTTCAACAATATAATCATTGCAACACTTATTTGTATTGCCATGGTTGCAAATTTAATATGCTCAGCAATTGCTGGCATTTTTATTCCTTTAATTCTTCAAAAATTTAACCAGGATCCAGCAATTGCTGGAAGTGTTGTAGTCACAACTGTTACTGATGTAATAGGCTTCTTCTCTTTCCTTGGTCTTGCAACTATATTTCTTATTTAATCCTTTCTAATTTAGGTTCTGAGATAGTTCCCAAAATTTCATATTGATAATTGGTCAGATCATTTATGTCTTCTTCAAATACTTCGTTTAATACTGCTGAACCAGCAACCGCAGGAAGCCCGCCAAGAATAGCTGCGTACCAGGGAAGATTCTCTCCAAATCTAATTCTGAGGTCTAAATTAAGATCTAAGTCCTCCAGATTATTTTTGGAGTTTTTATTAATTTGGCCAACCCATTTCATTTTTGCAGCATTTGTTTCTATGTACAAAGGTGATACAAGCCTTAGCTTTGATCTGCTGAATAATACATCGCCCTCAACCCGGCTTAGTTGAGTGGAAGTAAACTCATCAATTGAAAGATCTAAGTTTGCAAGCTTGCCGAGGATATTTCTTAAGTTCAAGACACCAAGCAAGCTAAAAGCAAGCGAATCAGAGAAAGAGTCCTGTATTACTAAATCTTTCATTATAAAGTTACCCCCTCCTTCAATATGACTCAAGTTTGAAAGCTCTCTCCATTGTAAATTTATAGATCCATTAAAATAAGAAAAATCTGTAAAGTCTGCTAAATAAGGAATTTTGTTTGACTCTTTAATAAGATACTCTCCTTTCAATTTATAAAGAGGCTTGATCTTATCGATTGAAAAATATGCAGGAGAAGATTTTTCGAATGGTTTAATCGATATTAAATTTGAACTTAATTTAATATTATTGGCGGTAAAATTCTTTTTATTATTTAAAAGATACACATCAAGATCTTTAATTTTAATTTTTCCAAAAGAAGAGTTGCTTACAATCAGCCTAGAATTTAGTGGTACATCAAGCGTTGATTCTGTCGAATTTATAAATTTTGTATTAGAAATAACTGAATCCTTGATTTCTAATCTTATAAATCCAGTCTCATCAATCCTAAGATTTAAATTCAATTTATCTCCGAATAAATTACCTTTAATTTCTGAACTATTTAAGTCAAATAGGCCAGATACATCAGAAAAATTATTATTAAACAGTTTGAAGTTTTTAATATCAAAAGCTAGCTTATTAAGTTTCACCGATGTTAATGCTGAATTTTTAGAAAATACGTAAGTTAATAAGTCCTCAGTAATAACTTCTGAATAAAGATATATATTTAATCCAGGCTCTTGAATAAAACTCTTTAACTGATTAGGGATTTTTTTGCCTATTGAGATATAGCCATCATATTTACTGGTATCTCTAATATGCATATCAACTTGTTGATTGCTAAGTTTGATAGATGGATTTGAAAAATTACTTATCAAAATTTCTGTAGGCAATCTAACTAACTTTTCCTTCGATAATGAATTTAAAGGCGAATTAAGCTCAATATCCTTAAGGTCAGAATACATCTTTAAAATTAATGGTGAGTTTTTTTTAATATTAAAATCTATTTTAAAAAGTTCTCTTCCAGAAGCCTGAAGATAAATTGAATCCGCAATGAACTCTTCTATATCTATATTCATATTCGTTGAGAATGTTAAATCATATGTTTTAGTTAAACTGTTGCCTGAAAGAAGAATAGAAAGCTCGTCTTTCAAGAAGGATGCTGGTAATAATCCATATACTTTATCTAAATCAACAATAAAAATGCTCGCATTATCAAAATTAATATTGTTTGACTCAGTTATTGGCATGGAAAAATTTTTTGTTTTTAGGGATATAGCATTTTTCAAGATTAAACTTGAAAGTTGAATCACGCCTTTATGCTCTGCTTGTATATTTGGTAAATTAATACTTTCTCCTTCAAGATCTAACGCACTTTGAAAGTCTATTGATGCCATATCATGAAGAGAATAAAAATTTATCTTTTCAGTTTTATAATTTAACAAGCCATAGGCCGCATCAAATGAGAAATTTGTTGCTTTGCCGGATGGTGAAAACACATATAAATTTTTAGAATCCGCCTCAATGATCGGTCCATTGAAATCAATAATCAAATCTTCGTTAATAGTTAATTTAGATTCATCGGTAAATATTTTTAGTTTTAAATTAGGATTCAGGTTAGAGCGATTAGTAGAGTAATTAAAATAAACAGAATTTGTGCCAAGAAGATTTATACTTCTATCAATATAAGAGCCAACTCCTTTCAATGATTGTTGAAGAGAAAATGTAATCAAATTTTTAGTAATATCATATCCTTTAAGCTCCATAGATAAAGGATTCAATGATTCTGAATTGATCTGCAAGGCTAAATCAATCTGAGAAGATTGGTTGAATATACGAGCATTGAGATCAAAAGCGAAACCAGAAAAACTTCCCGCCCCTAAAATTGATACCGGCACAAAGTCTTTGTTATGATTTTTTAGTATCGAGGCATCTGAATTTACTAGGAATTTCATATGATTTCCATGCCCAGAAAAATTACCGCTAAGATTTTTGATTTCATCAAAATATAGATCCTCTAAATCCAGATCTTTGATAAATCCAGAATATTTTGGAATGAAGCTGTCATATGATATAAAAAAATTTTCAACTATAAGATTGCTTGCTTTTAATGCCTCGCTTTCAATCATTTGAGATGAAACAAAAAATCTTGGAATTTCTAAGGATTTTTTTTCAAGATTAATTTGAATTGGGTGCTCCTCATCTACAAATGGATGCAAAAATTCAGTTAATTTTAATATGCCAATTTTTTTTCTTGACTGGTAATCAAAAGATCCTTTGTTTGGCTTGATTAGTAATGAGCTAAAAAATAAGCCATTAGAATCAAAAGAGCCCCTAACAATTGATCTATCATTTTTCAATTCTCCAAGAGCATTCATTTGGAATGCTAAATCTTTTATAGGAGAGGCACTAAAAGCCGGAATCAAGCTTAGCCATTTAAAGGAATAAAGATTTATTGAGAAGCGATAAGATTCTTCAACAGCATCTACGGCAATGGTGCTTAATTGATCATCATGCAAAAAACTAAGCTGTCCAGAAAATGATCTAGATAATTCTCCGTAAAGATCCCCATTTATTTCAAGTACCGCATCATCTCTACGAAATTCAAAATCTTCAAATGATAGAGTAATTTTTTCATCAAAATTTATTAAAAATCTTGAAGATGAATTGGTGTTTTGTATATTTGAATAATCAAAGTAGCCATTTCTTATAGCAATATTATTAATATTTAAAAAGTTAAAATATTTCTGCGGTTTGAAAGATAATCCTAGCTCTAATTCTTTGGTCTGAAGAAGTATCTTTTCATTATAAAAAATATTGAAATTAAAAAATTTTAAATTTCTGTTTAATGCGTTTCCAGTGCTTTCAAGTTCTGAAAACTCTATTGAGTAGGAAGGTAAGAAATACTGATCTATGCTTTTAATTAAACCCCATGGGGAAAAAGCAAAAATAGTGAGGAATATAAAAAATATCCAACTTAAAATACTTCCAGTAATAACGGACAGGAAAAATAATTTCTTCATGCCCTATAAGTTTGAAAAAACACTTCTTCTAAAAGCTCTCATAACAAAATAAATTCCCACCCATAAAACTAAAGTTATTAAAAAACTAACAAATAACACAATATATGAATAATTATTAGGAGAAAGCAAAAGATATTTGCATGCTATATAGAAGGTAGAGGATCCTGAAAAGAAAACCGATAGTTGGAAATAAGAAAAAATTCTAAATCGAAAAACATACAAATGAATAATGTAAGAGGTTGCTGTAAAAAAAAGCATATTAAAACCAATCACATTTGAAAAAAATAAATCGATTGCCAAACCATAAATCAATGCAGCTGAGCTTTGAATTTTCTCTGGTAATGCAAAAACCCAGTATGCAAAAATCAAAAAACCAAAATTTAACTCCAGAAATAATTTAATACTTACAGTATTGAGAAAATCATCAAGCCAATAACCCAGCATAATTGTTGAAAGAATAATTAGATGATTGCTAAATTTCATCAGCGTCTCTGCTTATCATTCCAAAGAAGTTTTCTTCCAGGGGATTGGTTTTTAAAGTTATTACAACTTCAATTTCATTGATTGAGATTGAATTGATAGCTGAGATAACTCCAACCTCGATATCTTTTAAAAAAATGCCGCCCAAACCGGATGTAAAAATACTCTCGCCTATCTTATTTTGAAAATCATCAATATTTTTATTAAGCTTGCAAGCAATGAGCATTGGCTTCCCTTTGCCCCTAGCGTCACAATAGAAAAAATTCGATTTAATTGGTAATAAATGTTTTGTATCTGAAAAAAGTATGACCTCAATAAAGTTCAAATAGGTATTTTTAGTTTGACCAATATATGAGCTCCCACCAAAAACTGGAGTATTTTCTGCTACTTGAACCTGATTTGAATTCTGCAGGTAGATTCTATGTGTTGAGCAACACAAATAGTTTCTTAAATCTATTGAAGTTATCTTGAAAAGATTGATATCGTTAGTTTTAAGTGAGTCAAACAATGTCTCTTGAAAATTAACAATTTGGAGTGACTCTTCTGCATCTTTGCGTTGAATAAAATCCCGAGTCCTAATTTTATGAATTTCCTCTCTTAGCTCTTCGTTTTCTTGAAAGAGGTTTCTATTTTGTTGAAATGAAGATAATGAATTACTAATATTTTTAAATATACTTATAGAAACCATCTGCACATAGAGATTAGAAGCATGAACAAAGCCTCTCAATGGAGCAAAAGCTCCATAGCTAATATCACTAAATAATAAAAATGCTGATAAAAAAAAGCCAAGTGCGTAATTTCTTACTGGAGTATATGAAGGCGTAGATCTCGCCATAACTAGTTAATTATTCTGTAGAAAGTAGATCAATATTATACTTATCGATAATTTCAAGAGCCTTGCCTCCCCCCCTTGCAACACAAGTTAATGGATCTTCTGCAACAATTACTGGAATTCCTGTAGAAGAAGAAATTAACACATCCAAGTCTCGCATTAATGCTCCTCCCCCAGTCAGAACAATCCCCCTTTCAGCAATGTCTGCAGCGAGTTCAGGTGGAGAAAGCTCCAAGGCATTTCTTATAGCACGCACCATCCCAGATAATGGATCTCTCATGGCCTCGTACATTTGAGAACTTTTTAATGTGAAAGTCTCTGGAATTCCCTCAGCTAAATTTCGTCCTGTTACATTCATCTCAAGATCTTCAGAATCAGGGGATGCGCATCCAATAGTATATTTAATTTTTTCAGCCGTAGATTCTCCAATAACACAACCATAGTTCCTTCTAACCCAAGAAGTAATTGAGCTATCCATAAGATCGCCACCAATTTTTACTGACTCAGCGTAAACCACTCCATTTAAAGAGAGAATTGCAATTTCCGAGGTACCCCCTCCAATATCTACAACCATATTCCCGTTAGCTTCCTCAACTGGAAGGCCGGCTCCAATAGCAGCAGCCATTGGCTCTTCGATTAATTTTACATCTCTGGCTCCAGCGCCTAAAACAGATTCCCTAATAGCCCTTCTTTCAACTTGAGTTGATCTGCAAGGCACACACACAAGAACTCTTGGACTAGGCTTAATAAACCTTTGCTCATGCACTTTTGCGATAAAGTGCTGAAGCATTTTTTCTGTGACTTGAAAGTCAGCAATAACCCCTTCTGATAAGGGTCTAATAGCTTTAATATTACCTGGAGTTCTTCCTAGCATTTTTTTGGCTTCGTGCCCGACAGCTACAACTGTTTTTTGACCTCGACTTTCACGAATAGCAACAACAGATGGTTCATTAAGGACTATTCCTATATCCTTCGTATAAATTAATGTGTTAGCTGTACCTAAATCTATTGATAAATCATTAGAAAATAGGCCTCGAACAGTTTTAAATAGATTGAAATCCACTATGATATTCCCTGTAAATTCATTTTAAGATGCTTTTAGTTTAATATTGCGCATCA
>CAYVYQ010000029.1:0-12704 GCA_964455855.1 uncultured Gammaproteobacteria bacterium | reverse complement strand
GGAAGAACCGTTGGAGCTGGCGTAGTCGCGAAGATTATTAAGTAATTTAACAATTTTACAATTTTGCCGAGTTTAAAGCTCGGCATTTTTGTCTCTATTTATAGGAGAAAATTTAGGCCAGTAGCTCAACTGGTAGAGCGACGGTCTCCAAAACCGTAGGTTGGGGGTTCAAGTCCCTCCTGGCCTGCCAAGGAGCTGGTTTAAAGAAAAAATATGGCAAAGGGTAAAGCATCAAACATTGCCGATAAGATCAAATGGCTTCTGTCCATAAGTATCTTTGCTGTTGCTATTGTTGGTAATGGCTATTACACAGAAGTCGCTTTTCTCTACAGAGTCCTCGCAGTTGTCGCGCTTTTTATCCTTGCAACTATTATTCTTGCAACTACAGTATTTGGAAAAGGTGCTGTCTCTTTAATGAGGGAATCAAGAACCGAAATGAGAAGAGTTGTTTGGCCAACAAGAATGGAGACAACTCAAACTTTTATGGTAGTTTTTGGTTCTATTATCGTCCTGTGTTTGTTTTTTTGGGCGCTTGAATCTCTTTTAAGCTGGTTAACAAAATTAATTTTAGGATAGTAATAAAGTGAATTGGTACGTAATAATGGCATATTCTGGGTACGAGCTTAAGGTTAAAGCTGCCCTTGAAGAAAGAATAGCTCTTGCTGGTTTAAAGGATCAATTTGGTGAAATTCTAGTTCCTACTGAATCAGTTGTTGAATTAAAAAGCGGAGCTAAGAAAAAAACAGAGCGCAAATTTTTCCCAGGCTACATTTTAATTGAAATGGAAATGAATGATGATACTTGGCAGTTAGTTAAGCATACTCCGAGAGTCAGTTCATTTGTTGGCGGCAAGAAAGATAAACCTTCACCCATTTCCAAAAGTGATGTAGATAATATCCTCAATAGAATTGAGGTTGGAGAGGAAGCTCCAAGACCTAAAACTTTATTTGAACCAGGTGAAGTCATTAGGGTTTGTGACGGACCTTTTAATGATTTTAATGGGATTGTCGAAGAAGTTGACTACGAAAGAAGTAGTGTAAAAGTGTCAGTGCAAATTCTTGGAAGATCCACACCTGTTCAATTAGATTTCATACAAATAGAGAAAACATAATGGCAAAGAAGGTAGCAACTATATTAAAACTTCAAATACCTGCAGGCGCAGCAAATCCAAGCCCTCCAGTTGGACCTGCTCTTGGTCAAGCAGCAGTAAATATAATGGATTTTTGTAATGCATTTAATGCTGAAACTCAAAGCATGGAGAAAGGGTTACCTCTTCCTGTTGTTATAACTGTATACGAAGATAAATCTTTTACTTTTGAAGTTAAATCAGCTCCAGCAGCAGTATTAATTAAGAAAGCTGCCGGAATAAGCAAGGGAAGTGGCGAGCCTAATAGAGAAAAAGTTGGCTCAATAACTAGAGCTCAATTAGAAGAGATAGTCACAGCAAAGCAAAAAGATTTAAATGCAAATGATATGGATCAAGCAGTCAAAATTATTGCAGGCACCGCAAGAAGCATGGGAGTAGAAGTTAAATAATGACTAAACTTACAAAGAAGAAAAAACAACTATTAGAGCTTGTTAATCCAGAGAATACATATTCTTTAGAAGAGGCGATGAATATATTTCAAACTGTAAAATCTAATAAGTTTGACGAATCTGTAGATATAGCTCTCAGATTAGGCATTGATCCAGGAAAGTCTGATCAAAATGTTAGGGGTGCTATCACTCTTCCTCATTCATTGGGTAAAACAGTAACTGTTGCAGTCTTTGCTGATGGAGATCAGGCAAAGGAAGCTAATGATGCTGGAGCAGACTTTGTGGGAATGGAAGATCTTGCAGAAAAATTTAAGAAAGAGGAAATTGAGGTTGACGTAGTTATTTCCTCTCAAGCCGCTATGAAGATAGTTGGTCAATTAGGTCAAGTTTTGGGACCTAAAGGCTTGATGCCAAATCCTAAGACAGGAACAGTTACAGAAAAAGTTGGCGAAGCAATTAATAACGCTAAATCAGGTCAGGTCAGATTCAGAACAGATAAAAATGGAATTCTACATGGGTGCATTGGAAAGGTTTCATTTACATCCAGCCAAATTCAAGAAAATGCAGCGGCTATGCTTGAGGAAGTAAAGAAATTAAAGCCAGCTACTGCTAAAGGTGCATATATTCGAAGTGTTGCTTTGAGTAGCACTATGGGACCGGGAGTGAAAGTTACTCCTGCATCCCTAGTTGTATAAGTTTTAGGGTCTTTTTTTGACCCTAGATTGTTGCGTTAATCGCAGCCGTCAAAGACCGTAGGTGCGAAAGCTTAATTTCCTACGTAGGTGGTGTTCAAATTGCGAAGGCGGTTTGTCACCGATTAGCCGAAAGGCATTAATAGGAGAATTGCTGTGGCGTTAGCTAGAGAAGATAAAGAGAGAATAGTTCAAGAAGTTAAAGAAGTTTCGGCTTCTGCATCTTCGCTTGTGATTTCAGATGCCAGAGGCCTTAAGGTTTCTGAGTTAACTGAAATTAGAAAACAAGGAACAGAATCTGGAGTCCATATTCAGGTTATAAAAAACTCTCTTGCAAAATTGGCATTTGAAGGCACTGACTTTGGTTGTACCGATGAAGTGTTAACAGGTCCTTCACTTTTTGCTTTCTCATATGCTGAGCCAGGTGCAGCAGCGAAGATGTTAAAAACTTACGCAAAAAACTTTGAAGCTCTTGAGATCAAAGCTTTAGTTGTGGAAGGGCAACTTCTAGATGGATCACAAATTGATGTTCTTGCATCTCTGCCATCACGAGAAGAGGCATTAACTCTTATTGCTGCAGTGCTACAAGCACCTATTGGTAAATTTGCAACACTTCTCAATGAAGTGCCAAGCAAGTTAGCCAGGGTTCTTTCCGCAGTTCGAGACAACAAACAGGCTAACGCCTAAATCTAGGAGAAAAAAATGGCAATATCTAAAGACGATATTTTAAGTGCGATAGAAGAAATGTCCGTAATGGACTTAGTTGAACTTATTTCAGCAATTGAGGAGAAATTCGGTGTTACTGCAGCTGCTGCTGTAGCTGCTGCTCCTGCTGCTGCTGGCGGTGACGCTGGTGAAGCTGCTGAAGAAAAAGATGACTTTGATGTAGTTTTAACTGCAGCTGGTGATCAAAAAGTTCAAGTAATTAAAGCGGTTCGTGCAATTACTGGGCTTGGATTGAAAGAAGCTAAAGATTTAGTTGATGGTGCTCCTAACACTTTGAAAGAAGCTGTTAAGAAAGCTGATGCTGAAGAAATGCTTAAGCAATTAACTGAGGCAGGAGCGTCAGCAGAGCTTAAATAATCTTTCAATAAAACATTTTTAAAGGGCGACATATGTCATATAGCTATACAGAGAAAAGAAGAATTAGAAAAAACTTCGGAAGACTTCCAAAGGTTATGGAGCTTCCTAAGCTCATCGAGACTCAGCTTGAATCTTACTCACAATTTCTTCAACAACATGTTGAAGCAGGTGCAAGAGAAAATCAGGGTCTTGAAGAGGTTTTTCAAACTCTTTTTCCTATTACCAGTGTGTCTGGTAATGCCGCCCTTGAATATGTTTCCTATGAATTAGGAAGACCTGGTTACACGGTTCAAGAATGTTTAATTCAAGGGCTAAGCTACTCCGCTCCGCTTCGAATTGTTGTTCGTTTAGTAATTTATGATCGAGATACCAATTTCCAAGAAGTAAAAGATGTTAAAGAGGGCGAAGTTTTCATGGGCGAGGTTCCATTGATGACTGAAAATGGTTCTTTTGTTATCAACGGTACCGAAAGAGTTGTAGTCAATCAACTTCATAGATCACCTGGTGTTTTCTTTGATCATGACAAAGGTAAAACTCATTCATCAGGCAAAGTACTATATTCTGCACGCATTATTCCTTATAGAGGTTCGTGGTTAGATTTTGAATTTGATCCAAAAGATAATCTATTTTGTAGAATAGACAGAAGAAGAAAAATACCAGCCACCATTATCTTAAAAGCTATGGATATGGGAACTGAAGAAATTCTCCAGCATTTTTATGAAGTTGATACTGTGCAAATGGAGAAAGCTGGAGTAAGCATAGAATTAATTCCATCAAGATTAAGAGGCCAGACATTACCAGTTGATTTAAAGATCAAATCAAAAGTAGTTGTTGAGGCTAACAAGAGAATTACTGCGAGACATGTCCGTGAACTTGAGCAAGCTAAAATGTCTTCACTCAAAGTTGAGGATGATTTTTTAATTGGCAAGGTTCTTGCAAAAGATATATTTAATCAAGAAACCGGAGAAGTCTTAGTTTCTGCAAATACAGAGATTGATCAATCGGTAATTGAAGCTTTAAGAGAAGCCAGCATAGCTGAACTGCACACTTTATACATTAATGAGCTAGATAAAGGCCCATACATATCTACAACTTTGCGAGCTGATCCTACTTCAAATCGATTAGAGGCTTTGGTTGAAATATATAGAATGATGAGACCTGGCGAACCGCCAACCAAAGATTCAGCTGAACAATTATTCCAAAATCTATTCTTTAATCATGAACGTTATGATCTTTCTGAAGTTGGCAGAATGAAATTTAATCGTAGATTAAAAATAGACACTGCAAAAGAAACTCCTGGCATCCTTGATCTTGATGACATCTTAAGTGTTATGAAGGGAATAGTGGCAATAAGAGATGGTCATGACACTGTTGATGATATTGATCACCTAGGTAACAGACGAGTTAGATCAGTAGGTGAGATGACTGCTAATCAATTTAGAGTAGGATTAATAAGAGTAGAAAGAGCCGTTAGAGAAAGACTAAGTATGGCTGAGGCTGATGAGCTTGGTCCTCAAGATCTTATCAATGCGAAACCTGTTACAGCCGCTATTAAAGAGTTTTTTGGCTCTAGCCAGCTATCTCAGTTCATGGATCAAAATAACCCCTTATCTGAGATTACTCATAAGCGAAGAGTTTCAGCTCTTGGGCCAGGTGGGTTAACTAGAGAACGTGCAGGCTTTGAAGTAAGGGATGTGCATCCAACTCATTATGGAAGACTATGTCCAATTGAAACGCCTGAAGGGCCAAACATTGGTCTGATTAACTCCTTTGCATGTTACTCAAGAACCAATGCTTTTGGATTTATTGAAAGCCCGTATAGAAAAGTTATTAAAGGAAAGGTTACTAATGACATTATTTATCTTTCTGCGATTGATGAAGGAGAGCATGTTATAGCTCAGGCAAATGCAGCGCTAGATAAGTCAGGAAAGTTTGCTGATGATCTTGTGCCAGTGCGACACAATGGTGATTCTGCTTTGATGAGTCCCGAAAGAATTGATTTAATGGATGTAGCCCCTCAGCAAGTTGTTTCAGTTGCAGCTTCATTAATACCATTTCTTGAGCATGATGATGCTAATAGGGCTTTAATGGGTTCAAATATGATGCGTCAAGCTGTCCCAGTTTTAAAGCCTGAGAAACCTCTTGTTGGAACTGGTTTTGAAACTATTGTTGCGGGCGATTCCGGTGTTTGTGTTGTAGCTAAGAATAACGGTGTTGTTGAAAATGTTGATGCTGCAAGAATTGTGGTTCGTGTCACCGATTCTAAGAATTCAAATAATGCTGTTGATATTTATAACCTTACAAAATACACAAGATCAAATCAAAATACTTGTATCAACCAGAGACCACTTGTCTCAGTTGGGGATAAAGTAAAATTTGGTGACATTCTTGCCGATGGGCCATCAGTCGATAATGGTGAGTTAGCATTAGGACAAAACATTCGAATAGCCTTTATGCCTTGGAATGGATATAACTTTGAAGATTCTATTTTGATGTCTGAAAAAGTTTCAAGAGAAGATAGATTTACTTCTATTCATATCCAAGAATTAACTTGTATCTCAAGGGACACAAAACTTGGCTCAGAGGAGATAACAGCTGACATCCCAAATGTTGGTGAGGGGTCACTTGGAAAACTTGATGAATGTGGGATGGTCTATGTTGGAGCTGAAGTCAAAGCTGGAGATATTCTGGTGGGTAAAATTACTCCAAAAGGTGAAACTCAATTGTCGCCGGAAGAAAAACTATTACGCGCAATTTTTGGAGAAAAGGCCTCTGATGTAAAAGATACCTCTTTGAGAGTTCCATCGAGTATTAACGGTACTGTTATCGGCGTCGAAGTCTTTACAAGAGATGGGATGGAAAAAGATGAAAGAACTCAGTCAATTGAAGCTGATCATTTATCTGTTGCAAAGAAAGATGCTGATGATCAGATTAAAATTATTAATGATGCTACAAGAATTCGTCTAGTTGATATTATCAAGGGTTCAAAAATTTCTAAGGGTCCAGGCCTCAAGAAGGGTTCCACAGTCTCAGCTGATGACCTATCAGAACTGAGCCTTGATGATTTATTATCTGTAAGAACAGCGGATGATTCAGCAAATAATAAAATTGAAGATGCTGAGAAAGCTTTAAAACAATATCTTAAAGATATCCAGGAAAGCTTTGACGAGAAAAAACAAAAAATTACTAGAGGTCACGATCTTGCTCCCGGAGTAATCAAAATCGTTAAAGTATATCTAGCCGTTAAAAGACGAATTCAGCCAGGAGATAAGATGGCTGGTAGACATGGTAATAAAGGTGTGATCTCAGAAATTATGCCTATTGAGGATATGCCATATGACAATGAGGGAAATCCTGTTGATATTGTCCTAAACCCTCTTGGTGTTCCATCTCGAATGAATGTTGGGCAAATTCTCGAGACTCACATGGGAGCAGCTGCAAAAGGAATAGGCGAAAAAATCAATAAAATGATTCAAGCTAAAGCTAAAGCGGATGAGCTGAAAAAGTATCTAGATATTTTGTACAATAAGAATGCAACTATCAAAGAAGATCTTGATTCACTAAACAATACCGAAATTCAATCTCTAGCAAGCAATCTTACTGATGGTTTGCCGATTGCAACCCCAGTATTTGATGGTGCAAAAGAGTCTGAGATTAAAGAGTTGCTTAAATTGGCTGATCTACCTGATTCTGGCCAATTAACACTTTTTGATGGAAGGACCGGCAGACAGTTCGAGCGACCTGTAACAGTTGGGTACATGTATATGATCAAACTAAACCATTTGGTTGATGACAAAATGCATGCCCGTTCAACAGGGTCATACAGTCTTGTTACACAGCAGCCTCTCGGTGGAAAAGCCCAATTTGGTGGTCAAAGATTTGGTGAGATGGAGGTATGGGCCCTTGAAGCATATGGCGCTTCATATACTCTTCAGGAAATGCTCACAGTTAAGTCTGATGATGTTCCTGGCCGAACTAAAATGTATAAAAATATTGTTGATGGAAATTACCAAATGGATGCGAATATCCCCGAGTCATTCAACGTACTCACAAAAGAGATTCGATCACTTGGAATTAACCTAGAACTTGATTCTGAAAATTAGGAGAAATAATTGAAAGATTTACTAAACTCGTTAAAGGCTAAGCAAGAAGATTTTTCTTCAATAACTGCTGGGCTCGCTTCTCCTCAGATGGTCAGATCCTGGTCATTTGGTGAGGTTAAAAAACCCGAAACTATTAATTATCGTACTTTTAAACCAGAAAGAGATGGCCTCTTCTGTGCCAAAATTTTTGGTCCAGTAAAAGATTACGAATGCGTTTGCGGAAAATATAAGCGTATGAAGCATCGTGGTGTTGTATGCGAGAAGTGCGGAGTTGAAGTTACTTTGGCAAAAGTAAGAAGAGAGAGAATGGGGCACATAGAGCTTGCTGCTCCAGTTGCACATATATGGTTTTTGAAATCACTTCCGTCAAGAATAGGATTACTACTTGATATTACGCTCAGAGAAATTGAAAGAGTTTTATATTTCGAGAGCTATATTGTTACTGATCCGGGTTTGACAGAGCTAGAAAAATGTCAAATTTTAACTGAAGAAGAGTTTGTTGAAGCATTTGATGAGTATGGTGATGAGTTTACAGCTTCCATGGGCGCAGAAGCAGTTCAGATGTTATTACAGGAAATTGATTTAGAGGAAGAAATAAGAATTATTCGCGAGGAAGTTCCACAAACTAATTCAGAAACTAAGCTTAAAAAATTATCTAAAAGATTAAAACTTCTTGAAGCATTCAATGAGTCTGGAAATAAACCAGAATGGATGATTATGAATGTATTACCAGTTTTACCTCCAGACCTAAGACCATTAGTTCCTTTAGAGGGAGGTCGTTTTGCTACTTCGGATCTCAATGATCTCTATAGAAGAGTCATCAATAGGAATAATAGGTTAAAGCGTCTTTTGGAATTAAGCGCTCCAGATATTATTGTAAGAAACGAAAAAAGAATGCTTCAAGAAAGCGTTGATGCGCTTCTTGATAATGGCAGAAGAGGTCGAGTAATTACTGGTACCAATAAGCGACCACTGAAATCTTTAGCAGACATGATTAAAGGTAAAGGTGGTAGGTTCAGACAAAACTTGCTTGGTAAACGTGTTGATTATTCAGGCAGATCTGTAATTGTTGCAGGCCCGAATTTAAAATTACATCAGTGTGGACTTCCTAAAAAAATGGCACTGGAGTTATTTAAACCCTATGTGTATGGAAAGCTTGAACAAAAAGAACTAGCCACAACAATCAAAGCAGCTAAAAAATTAGTCGAAAGAGAAACTCCTGAAGTTTGGGAAATTTTAGAGGAAGTGATTAGAGAGCATCCAATTCTCCTAAATAGAGCGCCAACTCTTCATAGATTAGGCATTCAAGCATTTGAACCTCTTCTAGTTGAAGGTAAGGCGATTCAGTTACACCCATTAGTTTGTGTTGCGTTTAATGCAGACTTTGACGGTGATCAGATGGCTGTTCATGTTCCTCTTTCTATTGAGGCGCAGCTGGAAGCTCGTGCTCTTATGATGTCAACAAATAATATTTTATCTCCTGCAAATGGGGAGCCAATCATTAATCCTACACAGGACATAGTCTTAGGGCTTTACTACATGACTCGAGATAAAGTGAATGTTAAAGGTGATGGAAGAGTATTTAGCAATCCTGATGAAGTGCTTAGGGCATATGAATCTGAGACCCTGGATATTCATGCAAACATTAAGGTAAGAATCACCAATGCTGACAAAGGAACTTTCCTTGAAGATACTACTGTGGGTAGAGTTTTAGTTTGGAGAATTACACCTATCGAGGTTGGTTTCGACAATGTAAATAAAACCTTAGACAAGAAATCTGTTTCCAACTTAATAGATATTTCATATAGAAAGGCTGGCTTAAAGGCTACTGTGATCTTTGCAGATCAGCTTATGTATCTTGGATTTGAGCATTCAACACGATCTGGATCTTCCATTGGCGTAGATGATTTTGTTATCCCTGAAGAGAAGCCATCAATTATTGATGCGGCTGAAAAAGAAGTGAAATCAATCGAGTCACAATATGAATCTGGGCTTGTTACTCAGGGAGAACGATACAATAAAGTAATTGATATTTGGTCTCGTGCAAATGAAAAAGTTGCAAAAGCTATGATGGCAAAAATTAGCACCGATCAGGTTGATGATGCTGAAGGCAAAGAGGTTGATCAGGCATCATTTAACTCAGTATTTATATATGCAGATTCTGGTGCTAGGGGATCTCCTGCTCAGATTAGACAGCTTTCAGGAATGCGTGGATTAATGTCTAAGCCAGATGGCTCAATTATTGAAACGCCAATCACCGCGAACTTTAGAGAGGGATTGTCTGTACTTCAATACTTTATTTCTACTCATGGAGCTCGAAAAGGTTTAGCTGATACAGCTCTTAAGACAGCCAACTCAGGCTACTTAACAAGAAGGCTTTGTGATGTTGCTATGGATTCAGTTGTTGTTGAAGATGATTGTGGTACTGACCAGTCAATTGTTGTCTCATCAATCGTCGAGGGTGGAGATATTATTCAGCCACTCACAGAAAGAATCTTAGGCAGAGTGATTGCAGAGCCAATTTTTAATGCTGATGAAGAAGAGGTTTATCCGCTTGGCCATCTAATTGATGAAGATTCAGTTAAGAAAATTGATGAGTTAAATATTTCATCTCTTAAAGTAAGATCACCAATGACCTGTGAAGCTAGTTATGGTGTTTGCTCTAAGTGCTATGGAAGAGATTTAGCTCGTGGTCACTTAGTGCATAGGGGAGAGGCTGTTGGAGTAGTCGCTGCTCAATCAATTGGTGAGCCTGGAACTCAATTAACTATGCGTACTTTCCATATTGGAGGAGCTGCGTCCAGCTCATCAGAAGATAATGCAATTGTTGTTAACAATTCTGGAGTGATTAATTTTTCTTCAGATATTAAAACTGTTACTAACAAAGACAAGCAAGAAGTTGTTGTCTCTAGAAATAGTCAAGTAACTCTTACTGATGAAAAAGGCAAATTAATAGAGCAACATAAATTAATTTATGGCTCTACTTTATTTGTGAAGGATCAAACTAATGTAGAACCTGGCCTTAAAGTTGCAGGTTGGGATCCATACACGCGTCCAATCATTAGTGAGGTTGAAGGAATTGTTCAATTTACAGACATTGACGATGGCGTCACTGTCCGCTCAAAAACTGATGAACTCACAGGTCTAAGCAGTATTGAGGTTATTGATGTTGCCGAAAGACCTTCTGCAGGAAAAGACAAGGTCCCATCAATTGCCTTGGTTGATGCAAAAGGCAAACCTGTTCCATTGGGTGAGCATAAGACACCTGCAAACTATTCTTTACCCGCTAAGGCATTAGTGAACTTGAAAGATGGTAAGAAATTACATGCAGGAGAAGTCCTAGCTAGAATACCTTTAGAGGGCTCAAAAACTAAAGATATCACCGGTGGTCTCCCTAGAGTTGCAGATCTTTTCGAGGCTAGAAAACCAAAAGATGCTGCTGTTCTTGCTGAAGAAAGCGGTATTATTGCATTCGGAAAAGAAACTAAAGGTAAAGTGAGATTGGTTATTACTCCTGATGGAGCTACCAAGAAAACTCAAAATGTTGAGATGCTTATTCCTAAACACAGAACTCTCACAGTATTTGAGGGTGAGAGAATAGAAAAAGGCGATATTATTTCTGATGGCCCATTAAGCCCTCATGATATCTTGCGTTTGAGAGGAATTCCTCAGTTAACTAACTTCATAGTCAATGAAATTCAAGACGTTTACAGGCTTCAGGGCGTTCTTATCAATGATAAGCATATTGAAACCATTTTGCGTCAAATGCTTAGAAAAGCATTAATTGTTGACGGCGAAGATACCAAATTCATTCAGGGCGATCAGGTTGAATATGCAGACTTGGTTGAAGAAAATGCCAAGGCTGTTGCGGCAAATAAAGAGCCTGCACGTTTTGAAAGGGTATTGCTTGGAATTACCAAGGCCTCACTTACAACTAATTCATTTATTTCTGCTGCCTCTTTCCAAGAAACTACTCGAGTTCTTACAGAAGCATCTGTAACTGGCAAAGTAGATTACCTAAGAGGACTAAAAGAAAATGTCGTTGTAGGAAGATTAATTCCAGCTGGAACCGGAATGGAGTTTCATGATCAAATGGCAGCTAAGAAAGCCAGTGATTCCTCTGAATCAATGCTATCTGAAGATGACATAGAAGCAGCATTGCGACAAGAATTACAAGAAACTGAGGAATAATGTTGACCGTAGTGAATCATGTCTATAAAATCGCGTCCAACTAATAAATTATGGCTACTGTAAATCAATTAATAAGAAAACCTCGGAAACCTAAGGTTAGGAAAACAGATGTTCCTGCTTTAGAAAAATCCCCGCAGCGAAGAGGTGTTTGCACACGTGTATATACAACCACGCCTAAGAAACCTAACTCAGCTTTAAGAAAAGTTTGTAGAGTAAGGTTAACAAGTGGTTATGAAGTAACTTCATACATTGGTGGTGAAGGCCATAACCTCCAAGAACACTCTGTTGTTTTAATTCGTGGTGGAAGAGTAAAAGATCTTCCTGGAGTTAGATATCATACTGTTAGGGGTTCTTTAGATACATCTGGCGTAGCAAACAGAAAACAACGTAGATCCAAATATGGAGCTAAAAAAGGTAAATAAGCATGCCAAGAAGAAGAAGTCCGGAAAAAAGAAAAATCCTCCCTGATCCCAAATACAAAGATATTATTGTTGCAAAGTTTATGAATCACATCATGAAAGATGGTAAAAAATCTGTTGCTGAAAAAATTGTTTATGGTGCTTTTAACAAAATTGATCAAACTGCAAAAACTGATCCTGTTGAGCTATTCAAAAAGGCTTTGGACACTATCGGTCCAATGGTCGAGGTTAAATCAAGAAGAGTAGGTGGGGCAACCTATCAAGTACCAATAGAGGTTAGACCTTCGAGAAGACAAGCGCTTGCAATGCGTTGGTTAGTAGAAGCTGCAAGAAAAAGAAGTGAAAAGTCTATGGATCATAGATTAGCAGGTGAACTGGCTGATGCAGCAGAAGGAAAAGGCTCTGCAGTGAAGAAAAAAGAAGATGTTCATCGCATGGCTGAAGCCAATAAAGCTTTTTCACATTTCCGTTTTTAATTAATAACATTTCATAGGTTTTAATATGGCTAGACAGACTGAACTTAGTAAGTACAGAAACATTGGTATTTGTGCTCACGTTGATGCAGGCAAAACCACTACCACAGAGAGAGTTCTATTTTACACTGGCTTATCTCATAAAATAGGCGAAGTCCATGATGGTGCTGCAACCATGGACTGGATGGAGCAAGAGCAAGAGAGAGG
>CAYVYQ010000028.1:0-12856 GCA_964455855.1 uncultured Gammaproteobacteria bacterium | reverse complement strand
AATGCAGCTAATAATGCCCAATTTATTAATCTAACAAACATACAAATTAAATAATTATGTTTTTACTGTTAACTCTCAAATATTTTGATACATGAATTAGAATTATTTTACTCCTATAAATGATAGAATCAGCAACTTAAAAAACGAAGTATGAATATTTTTATTGTTGGTCCTATGGGCTCTGGAAAAACCACTGTCGGGAAGATCGTGGCTGGAGAGCTATTTTTAGACTTCCACGACACTGATGCAAAGATTGAAGAGACTACTGGCGTTACAATAGATTGGATTTTTGATATTGAGGGTGAAGCTGGTTTTAGAAAGCGAGAAACCACTATACTAAAAGAAATGGTTGCATTAAATTCAATTGTTCTTGCAACCGGGGGCGGCATTGTGATTGAAGAAGAAAATAGAGAGCTTCTGGCATCAAGGGGAACTGTTTTTTACCTTCATACTCCTTTAAATATTCAAGTTGAAAGAACAGCCAAAGATAAAGATAGACCATTATTAAAAGATCAGGATCCTGAAAAGGTTCTTGCAGATCTCCAAAAATCTAGACAATCTCTATATGAAGAAGTATCTGATCATATAATTAATACTGAGAATAAAAGCGGCTCAGAGGTTGCAAACGAAATAGTTAAACTCGTTAAAAATTATGGCTAAAGAGCTCTTTGCAGGACAAAAGAAAAGCAAGTACAGAATTGTAATAAGCAAAGAAGGTATCTCAAAGAAGAATATTGTCCCTTTGCTTAAAATGCATAAAAAAACACTCATTATTTCAGATGATGGAGTTCCCCAAAAGATAGTTAAAAAAGTTGAAACGGTTTCCAAGCCATCAACCAAAATTTTTAAGATTATTCTTCAGAATGGAGAAAAAGCTAAATCTATTCAAAACTTTCAAAAAATATTAAATTTTTTAGCAGATAATAATTTTGACAGAACAGATTTAATCATTGCTGTCGGCGGCGGTGTGGTTGGAGATATCTCTGGCTATGTTGCTAGTGCATACTTAAGGGGCATTCAATTTATACAAATACCTACCACTCTACTTGCTCAGGTAGATTCTTCTGTGGGGGGGAAGACTGCAATCAATATATCAGCAGGTAAAAATCTTGTTGGAGCATTTTATAACCCTAAAGGGGTCATCATAGATACATCAGTATTGAAAACACTTCCAAATAGAGAGTTTAAGGCTGGATTGGCTGAGGTAATTAAATATGCATTAATTAAAAATAAATCTCTTTTTTCACTATTGGAAAAGCATGCTAAAGAGATTTTGTTAATGGATCAGAAGATTATTGAAGAGATAATTTTTGCATCGATTTATACCAAGGCTCAAATTGTGACAAGGGATGAGAAGGAAGATGGTATTCGTGCAATTTTGAATTTTGGCCATACTTTTGGTCATGCCATTGAAGCGCATGGGAAATATAAAAAAATCCTGCATGGAGAGGCAGTTGCAAAAGGAATGAAAGTTGCTTCTAGGATTTCTTTTTTAGAAAATCTTATATCTGAAAAAGAGTATAAAAAAGTTATTTCGTTATTAGAAATGTTTGAATTTGATCTATCTCTTAATCAATACAATTATGAGGAATTAAAACCATATATTTTTAGAGATAAAAAAATTAAAGCGGGTAGATTAAATCTTGTGTTGCTAAATCGATTATCGAAAGCAATAATCTCCAGCTCATTTGATACTAAAAACCTAAAAAAAGGTTTGCAGGGGTTAGCTAAGCAGCGTTAGCTGTAGTTGCTTTTAATAGGTCTTGAATATTCAAGGCGGCAGGTGAGACCAGCCAGAATGATGGTTCATATCTATCAAACTCATCTAATATTACTTTCGCTCTTTCACTTTTAGTTTCTTTGATATGACGTGCAAGGATTTGTTTTAAAAACTTTCTGTGAGATTCCATTTCTTCACTAACAATTCTATCTAAGTTAATAAGACTTCGATTACATTGATCAAAAAATCTTCTGTCAGTATCTAATACATATGCGAAACCGCCTGTCATGCCTGCTCCAAAATTTGAGCCCACATTGCCCAAGACAGTGACATGTCCACCCGTCATGTATTCACAACAATGATCTCCTGCACCTTCAATTACAGCAGATGCTCCAGAATTTCTCACAGCAAATCTTTCTCCAACACATCCCCCGACATAAAGCTCACCTCCAGTGGCACCATATAGTGCTGTGTTACCGACTAAAACAGTTGGAGAGTCTTGAGAAGCATATTCAGCAGAGCTTGATATTACTATCTTGCCCCCATTCATGCCTTTACCTACATAATCATTTGCATCACCATTTAACTTTAAATTGAGGCCTGCTGCATTCCATACACCAAAACTTTGGCCTGCTGAACCTTTAAAATTCAGGGTTTGCTTTTGCTTTAATCCTCTTTCACCATATAAAGATGCAATTAAACCTGAGGCTTGAGCGCCAACAGACCTATCACGATTTGTAATGTCGTAATAAAAATCTGATGAATGATCATTGGAAATTGAAGATTTTAAATCTTGAAGAATCTTTGAATTTAAATTTCCCTTATCCCAGGGATCATTTGATGGAGTGTTGCAATAATGAGGGGCAGTCGATTTTTTGTCAGAAAATAAAATTGGGGATAAATCAATATTTTCTGTAGCAGGATTGTCTTGAGTAATATCTTTTAAATACTGAGTTTGGCCAATAATGGATTCGAGGTCAGGAACTCCCAATTTAGCTAAAATTTCTTGCACTTCATTAGCGATAAATGTGAAGTAATTTATAACCCTCTCTTTTTCGCCAATGTAGTGATGATCGATGATATCTCTTCTTTGGGTTGCAACGCCCGTAGCACAATTATTTAAATGGCAAATTCTTAAATATTTACAGCCCATTGCAATCATTGGGCCCGTACCAAAACCGAATGATTCTGCGCCAAGAATTGCTGCTTTAACTACATCTAAACCAGTCTTCAAACCACCATCTGCTTGCAATCTAACTTTATGTCTAAGATCGCTTGCTCTTAAAGCTTGATGAGCCTCAGATAAACCAAGCTCCCATGGAGAACCTGCATAGCGAATAGAGGACAAAGGGCTTGCCCCTGTTCCACCGTCATGACCAGAAATAGTAATCAAATCTGCATATGCCTTAGCAACACCAGCAGCGATTGTACCTACCCCGGGCTCAGATACTAATTTGACTGAAACCAATGCTTTTGAATTTACTTGTTTGAGATCAAAGATCAATTGAGCTAAATCCTCAATTGAATAAATATCATGATGAGGTGGAGGAGAAATCAAAGTAATTCCAGGGGTTGAGTATCTCAGTTTTGCAATTAATGCATTAACTTTCCCGCCAGGAAGTTGCCCGCCCTCGCCTGGTTTTGCGCCTTGAGCTATTTTAATCTGCAAAACCTCTGCGTTTACTAGGTACTCAGGCGTTACACCAAAGCGACCGGATGCAACTTGCTTGATTTTTGACATCTTTGAAGTGCCATATCTCTCTTTTGCTTCTCCGCCCTCTCCAGAATTTGATCTTGCTCCCATGCTATTCATAGCTTCTGCTAATGTTTCATGTGCATCTGGAGATAGTGCACCAAGGCTCATACCTGCTGAATCAAACTTTTTTAATAAATGTTTTGTATCTTCAAGCTCAACCTTTTTCGGTTTGACTGGAAATTTAATCTGCATCAGATCTCTTAGCATTGCAGGTTCTCGGAGATTAACGAGATCTGCATACTCTTGATATGTTTTCCCGGATCCAGTGCTAACTGCTTCTTGGAGTTTTTTTACAACCTCAGGGTTATAGGTGTGATATTCACCACCATGGACAAATTTTAATAGTCCTCCAAGACCAATTTCACTTACATTTGAATTTGCATATTTATTTAAAGATCGCATTTCTGCATCTAAGTCCTTGAAAGTTTTGCCTCCTACCCTGCTTACAGTATTGGTAAAAGATAAATCAACAATATCTGAGCTTAAGCCAACAATCTCATGTAATTGAGATCCTCTGTAGCTTGAAATTGTTGAGATGCCAATTTTTGAAATAATTTTTAAAAGTCCTTTATTGATGCCTTTACGATATTTAGCACAATTAGCAGTTGGGCTACCTTTAAGTTCCTTTCGATGAGTTAAATCTAAAATTGTTTGGAAAGCCAACCAAGGAAAAACAGCAGTGGCTCCAAAACTAAGCAAACATGCAATCTGATGAGTGTCTCTGGCTGTAGCGGAACTTACTATTAAATTAGCGTCTGAGCGCAGCCCTAACTTAACTAACTCTTGATGAATGCAGCCAACTGCTAGCAATGCATTAATTGATAGATTATTGCTCTCAGGTAATTTCTCATTTAAGTGAATAATTACCTCTCCCTTTCTTACGGCAGCAACTACTTTTTTAGTTAATGCATTCAAAGCATCCTTAAGATTTGATTTCATTGAATACTGCAGATCAAAATTTTTGGAGGAAAAATATGGATTTTTTAATAGCGCTGCAAGTTTCTTGTGCGAAAGAACAGGAGATGTGCTGACAATTCTTTTGGCATGATCTTTTGATTCTTCAAAAATATTCAACTCGGGTCCAAAGCATGCTTCTAGAGACATGACGCTTGATTCTCTCAATGAATCAATTGGCGGATTTGTTACCTGAGCAAATTGTTGCCTAAAGTAATCATAGATAGACCGCGGCATTGAGCTTAACATTGCCAAAGCAGTATCGTCGCCCATCGAACCGGTGCCCTCAAGACCATTAAGTGCAAGGGGTTTAATTACAGATACCCTCTCTTCATTAAACAAAGAAAAGAGTTTTGACGATTTTATAAATTCTGAATGGGGAATTTTTTTTATGCCTGGGCCCTCAAAGGCATCTAAGGTAGATTCAAGATAAATTGCAGATTTTTTCAACCAATCTCGGTAAGGCTTACTTTGTTTGAGCTGATCATCAATCATATTTTGATCAAGAATTTCTCCAGACTCAGTATTGACTGCAAAAATTCCACCAGGACTAATGCGTCCTTTTTGTAGAATTTCCTCATCAGCAACCGGATAAATACCTGTTTCAGAGGCCACTGCAATCATTCCATTACTTAGCACTTGGTATCTTGCTGGTCTTAATCCATTTCTATCCAAGACACAGATTGCCCATTCTCCATCTGACATGACAATACCAGCAGGACCATCCCATGCCTCCATGTGCATTGAATTATATTCATGAAAAGCTCTAACCTCTGGATCCATTGTATGAATATTTTGCCAAGCAGGTGGCAAGACCATGCGAATAGATCTAAAGAAATTAATTCCGCCCTTAACCAACAACTCAATCATATTATCAAGAGCTGATGAATCAGAACCAGTTTCATTAACCAATGATTTAAATTGGCTGATACCTGGAATCAAGGGAGTGGAAAACTTAGAAGCACGAGCTTTAACCCAATTTCTATTTCCTCTAATTGCATTGATTTCACCATTATGAGCAAGAAGTCTGAAAGGTTGAGCTAGGTGCCATCTTGGTTGGGTGTTTGTAGAAAATCTTTGGTGGAACAAGCAGACCTTGGCTGTAAATGATTTTTTAGCAATGTCGGTGTAAAAGTTACTAATTGCATCTGGAAGCATTAAACCCTTGTAAACAATTGTTTGACTGGACATGCTGCAGATGTATAACTTTTCATCATCATTATGGAGCTCTTCAATTTTTTTTCTAGCCTGAAGAAGACAGGACTCAAATCTCTCTCTATTAAAATCTTTTGAGATAGGTGTTATGAATATCTGACTGATGTTTGGTAAAGATTCACATGCTATTTTACCAAGAACAGATGGGTTAATTGGTACTTCTCTGACGCACTGAAAGACTAGATTTTCTGATTGAAGAATTTTTTTGATAGCTGGCAGATCTTTATTTAAAGCAGCAGACGAAAAAATTTGCGCAATGCCAAACAATTCAGGTAATTTGATCTTTAATTCTTTATTTATTTGCTTTTGGAAAAAAGCTTGATTTAAATCAAATAAAAGTCCGCAACCATCCCCGGTTTTACCATCCGCTCCTATCGCACCCCTATGCGTCATGCTGGTTAAACCTGCAATGGAACGTTTCACGACGTCTCTGTTTTGAATGCCGTGTCGATTAACTATCAACCCAAAACCACAATTATCCTTAGCTTGAGACTCCTGATATAACGATATATTTGTATTTTGTTGCGTCATTACGTTATACATATTAACACAATAATGTCATACTATGTCATACATATAATACAGAACTATAGCAATTTAATGAGCGCAAAAAACAAACAATACAAGATTGAAAAAGGTTTGCTGCTTTTTACTCAACCACGATCTCCTTACTTTTATGGAAAAATTAGATTAAATAGAAAATACGTAACAAAATCTTTTGCTCCTATTACCGATTTAGAAGAAGCAAAAATTATGTTGTTTGAATGGCGTAAAGAGCTATTGAGCCAAAGCACTATTCCAACATCTACATTAACATCTCCTGAAAATTTTAAATCTAGATCAGAGTATGTCGAGCATGTTCCCCTAGCAAACGATTTTCAATTTCTTGAAGTTGGCCGCTACGATCCTAATAAAAAAAATATAGAAGAAAGGAAAATAAATTTTGTTGAAATTTATGGTGATTACAATCAATCTGAAGCATCTAATCAATCGCATCGATGCCTAGATTGTGGAAATCCATATTGTGAATGGAAGTGCCCTGTCCATAACTATATTCCTGATTGGTTGAAGCTTGTAAATGATGGAAATATTATGGAGGCGGCTGATTTATGCCATCAAACAAACTCTCTTCCAGAGATGTGTGGCCGAGTTTGTCCTCAAGATCGTTTGTGTGAAGGAGCCTGCACACTCAATGATGGATTTGGAGCTGTGAGTATTGGGAATATTGAAAAATATATAACTGATAAGGCAATAGATATGGGCTGGAGACCTGATCTGAGTAATAGAGTGTGGACTCAAAAGAAAGTTGCAATTGTTGGAGCTGGACCAGCAGGTATTGGATGCGCAGATATCCTCATAAGAGCTGGGATTCATTGTGATGTCTATGATAAGCAACCAGAAATTGGTGGCCTGCTCACATTTGGAATTCCTGAATTTAAGTTAGAAAAAAGTGTGGTAAGACGAAGGCGAAAAATTCTTGAAGAAATGGGTATTAAATTTAAGCTTAATAAAGAAATTGGTAAGGACATCTCCTTCAAGAAATTGCATGAGAAATATGATGCGGTATTTCTGGGAATGGGAACCTACACCTCGCTGGAAGGAGGTTTTAAAGGAGAAAATTTGCCGCAAGCCCACAAGGCAATCGATTATCTCATTGGGAATACAAATCATCTTTTAAAATTTAAACAAAAAGAATCTGACTATATTAATTTTAAAGGCAAGGATGTTGTAATTTTAGGGGGCGGAGACACTGCAATGGATTGCAATAGAACTGCCATTAGACAAGGAGCAAAGTCTGTAACTTGCTTGTACAGAAGAGATGAAAAAAATATGCCTGGCTCTAGAAGAGAAGTAATCAATGCAAAAGAAGAAGGCGTGCAATTTGAATTTAACATTCAGCCAATTGAAATCATTGGAAGAAAAAATGTCGAAGGAGTTAAGACCATTCAAACTAAATTAGGAGAGCCAGATCAAAATGGCAGAAGAGTTCCTGTCCCTATTCAAAATAGTGAAAAAATTTATCCGGCTGATGAGGTTATTGTAGCGTTTGGCTTTAGAGCCAATCCAGCAGACTGGTTTAAAGACTATGAAATTAAGACTGATAAATCTGGATTAGTAATAGCTCCTGAAAAACAGGAATTTAAATTTCAAACCACCAATCCTAAAATTTTCTCTGGTGGTGACATGGTCAGAGGGTCTGATTTGGTTGTCACAGCAATTTGGGAAGGAAGAGAAGCTGCCAAAAGTATCATACAATTCCTTTCATAAATGAATAATTCAAAATTTTTAAAGGCTCTGAGCCTTCAATCTCATTCGACTCCACCAGTATGGTTTATGCGCCAAGCTGGCAGATATCTTCCTGAATACCAAGAAATAAGAAAGCATTACAGCAACTTCTTAGATATGTGCAAACAACCCAAAACTTGTGCCGAACTAGCCCTACAACCAATTAATCGATTTGATTTAGATGCGTCAATTCTCTTTTCTGATATCTTGACTATCCCAGATGCTTTGAATCTTGGTTTGGCATTTCATGAGGGAGAAGGTCCCAAATTTAGCAATCCCATTTCATCTCCTCAAGATATTAAAAAATTAATACGATTTGATGTTAATGCCGTTGATTACGTCTTTAAAGCAGTTGAAGAAACCAAAAAACAGCTCCCAAAGGACATACCTTTAATAGGCTTCTGTGGCAGTCCCTGGACTCTTGCTGCATATGCAATTGAGGGTGGCGGGTCAAAAGATTTTAAAAAAACAAAAAGTTTTATGAAGGAACATCCAGATGAGCTGCAAGAATTTTTAGAAATTCTTAGCAATGCTTGCTACGAATATTTAAGACAACAAGTTTTAAGTGGAGTTAATGCGCTTCAAATTTTTGATTCATGGGCAGATTTATTGTCAGACAAGGATTTAGAAGATTTCTCATTGCGATACACCCGCCTCCTTACCAATCAACTTAAAGCAGATCCCGTCACTTCAAATATCCCTATTATTTTATTTGAAAAAGCTCCAAAGAAAAAAATTACTGACTTAATATTTAGAGATATTTCTTGCATAAGCCTTTATTGGCAAGAGGATATTGAGAGCATCGCTGAAGATTTAAAAAATAAATATGCTGTTCAAGGAAATCTCAGTCCTCATGTTTTGCTTGGATCTGATGAATTAATCTGGAATGAAACCCAAAAAATTTGCACCATTATGAATGAGTATCCAGGGTTTATTTTTAACCTTGGTCATGGCATCACTCCGGACATAAAACCGGAAAAAGTTAAGGTCATGATCGATGCAATTAGAAAATAATATCAAAATAAATATTTTCTACTTATCAGTAAAAAAAAATTTTCATCCTATATTCCTTTGGTATGATTAATTAATGAATGACAAACAATCTAAATTTACCAAAAGTTTGCATTGGACAACCATTGCAAGTGAAAAATTACTTTTAGCTATTATTGGAATTGCTACATGCATAGCCTCGGCTATGTACATTTTTGACATGGCATTAGCTCAAGAAATTACATTACCTGATCTGTTCATGTTATTTATTTATGTGGAAATTATCGGAATGGTGGGAGCTTTTTATAGCACCAATAGAATTCCTGTCACCCTACCTATTATTATTGCAATAACTGCGCTCTGTAGATTGATTGTGATGCAAAGCAAAGAGATGGATGCATGGGTTGTGCTTGGTGAGGCTGGAGCTATATTGGTTTTATCAGTTGCTGCATTTGTGATGAGCTTAAAAGATAAAGTGAGTTTAGAAAAAATCAAAGAACTAAGAAATTTGGACTCTTCGAATTAAGTGCCGCTGATAAAAATATAGTTTTTTTACCTCTCGCAAGATTGTAATTAATTTATGCAACAATTTACCTTCAATCAAAGAGTTGAAAATCTCTTTAAATCATATTTTTCAACTTATGAAAATATCAGCATTTCAATAAGTAATGAGCAGATAAAAATTGATTTAGTAGATGAGCAAAATCTTGATTCGGCTTCGTTGGAGTTAAAAAAATTAGAACAATTTCATCAAATCACTTTTTGGGATGGCTACTCCCAAGCAGAGGTCGTTGAAGCATTCAATGAAAGAGATTCTGCAAAAATATTAAAGCGTTTTATGAAAAAGCTTCTTAAAATACTCAATCGATAAATGAAAAACTTAATTAAAAGAGCATTTAGCAAATTTTTCAAAGAGAATCCTAGCAGCCTATCAACTAAGGCTTTAGAGCGTGCTAGCAAAATGGAAAAGCCCAGAGCAGGAACCCCTCATGATTGGGAGGATTATGAGAAATATTTAAAAGAGTTTGAAAAGAATGGGGATAAATAAACTAATTTGAGATTAAGCTAATATCTTTTATTGCTAAGTCCACCTCAAAGTCTCTTCCAAAACCTGCAATACTTAAATCTCTTATATTTTTTGCTTTCATTGATGACGCCGAAAAGCCAGAGCTTCTCTTTAAATCTTTAAAAAATATTTCGTATTCTTGCCAATCATTATTAACTTCAAATGCTTGGCTAAAATATGACCATGGCGGAATTTTTAAACCTTTTAGAGTGACATGTATTTCATAGATTTCACTATTTCCTTTGGCTTTAAACTTAATGCCTTTGAAATCATTGCTGTTGATATCAATTCTATTTGAAAGTCTTACAAATCCACCATTATTATCAGTTGAAACATTACCAGTCATATAAAAGACGCCGTCAGAATGTCTAATTGCTAGATCAGAAACTCCGCCCATGACCTGATCAGTAATCCCACGCCAAGCTTGAGGATCGTTTAATGGTTGTGAAAATAAGTTCATTGAAAATAAGAATAAAATAATAATACCTAGCTTCATGCTCAACACCCCAAAAAGTAAGTTTATAGATAACAGCTTAATTGATCTTGGCATAATTTAAAGTGGTCCCTTGAAATCTATTCCCGCCTTAGTAAGTCGGGAAATCAGTGAGTGGCCAAGGCCTGAAGCTGAGGTAAGCACGCCTCCATACCCCCTTCCACCAGGAAGCTCTTCTATATCTTCGATTAAACAAAGAGCACACTCAGATACCAGTTTTGAAGTAACTTTATAGCCTGGATCTCCCTTTCCATGCATGTTGAAAACAGATTTGGTTCCGTCCTCTGATTCAGCAATGAATTTACAATCGAACCAACCATTTTCTTGCACAGCCTCTGATGGCCCTTCTCCTGGTTTAGGCAGAAAAGGTTTTACCAGTCTTTTCAAAGGTGACAAAAGCACTAAAACTGATAATCCAGTAAGGAGAAGTGAGCTAACCGCACTTAACCAACTCTTATGATAAGCATGCTCTTGATAAGTAAAGTTAGAACCATAAGATTCTTGTCGTAACGCTAACAAGGCCTCAGATCTTCGCACAACTCTTGTATTTGCAGTGGCCATAATGAAAGGTCCTGACCATGCTTTGATTTCAGGCTTTTTGGAGATGCCTACTCTGTCACCACTGAGTTGTTTTTGTTCATTGGAGTAAGAATCTTCAGGATTTAATAAAAACGGGTTGGTGAGATCATCTCCTAAATCTAACTCTCCCATAGAGAACATTGTTTCTAAGGTTCCCCCTGAGGCACCGCCTTCATATGAATGAAATGATTCGATTCTTTTGATGGGCTTTCCAAGACTTTTAGCTGCAAAAAAAGTTCCTAAATCCGATGGTATTGAATCAAACCCACATGAGGGAATAATTCTTACACCTTTCCTTGCTGCCTCCTCATGATGATTTTCTATTAAGCCCTTAACCCAAAAATTTTCACCCGTGATATCTACATAATGTGAATTATTTTTTACGCATGATGCAACCAATTTAGACCCATATCTATGAAAGGGTCCCGCAGTAGATAAAATTACCTTAGCCCGTAAAGTTAAATTATCCAGAGCAACTTCATCATCTGAATCAGCTATTAAGATTTCTACTTCTGCTAGATTTTCTTCAGCAACTTTTCGAAGCTTTTCTTGATTTCTGCCTGCTATTGCCCACTTTGCTGGGGTTTCCAATGATTGGAAGTATTTAACACAAAGCTGGCCGGTAAAACCGGTGGCTCCATAAATAATGATGTCTATATCTTTATCCATATATAAAATTGTTGAGTTATTAATTATTAGATAATAAGGTGAATGAGCTTTGGAGTAAATTATGAAAATACTTGCGATTGGTGGTTGTGGAAGCATGGGTCGCTATGCCATGAGAACAGCCCAAAGCTTCAGCTCTGTTGAGAAGATCGTTATCGCAGATATTGATAAAGAAAACGCTGAGACTTTTGCTGGAAATTTAAATCAAAAAGTTTCTGCCATGCAACTTGATGTCAATGATGGTGACGCACTGAAACAAGCCATGAAAGATATCAACATTGTCGTCAACACCTGTGGTCCTTATTTTAAGTTTGCAGCCCCTATTCTTAAAGCTGCAATATCTTCAGGCTGCAACTACATAGATATTTGCGATGATTGGGAGCCTACAATCGATATGATGCAGCTTGATGCTGCGGCTAAATCAGCGGGGATATCTGCCACTATTGGTCTTGGTGCGAGCCCTGGACTCACAAATTTGATGGCGCTCATTGCTATAAGAGAGTTAGATGAGGTAACCACGGTCTATACCGGTTGGGACATTGATGGAATCTCGTTGGATGAAAATGCAATGCAACAATCTGAAAATGCAGCCATGATGCATGGCGTTGAACAAATGACGGGGCAAGTCAAAGTATTTAAAGATGGTATCTTTAAAATGGTCAAACCTCTTCAGAAAATCAACGTCGACTATCCTGGGTTAGCTATGTTTCATGGAAATATTTTCGGTCATCCTGAGGCAGTAACTTTCCCGAATTATTTTCCTACACTCAAAAACTCAATCAATCTTGCTCATGGGAACTACGCTGACTTTCTCATCCTGAAAACTATAATGGCCCTAGTAAACCTAAGGTTGCTCAGCAAGGCAAAGGCAGTTAATTTATTCTCTTTGTTAGAGAGCAAGGAATCTATACGAGTCAAACCTAAAGATATTGATCGCCCGCCTGTCATGTATGGTTTTGCTCAAGGACTTAAGAATGAATTGCCTGCAAGTGTAGGAGTTTGCATGACAAGTGAGACAGGTAACTTAGATTTAGATGAACAAATTAAAAATATAGGCATGGGAGAAATTACAGGAATTCCATTGGCTTGCGGCATTAAGATGCTTGCAGAGGGTCGCATAAATCAGACTGG
>CAYVYQ010000027.1:0-13242 GCA_964455855.1 uncultured Gammaproteobacteria bacterium | reverse complement strand
CTGTTGAGGATATGCTCGAAATGATGAGTTCCATGGGTATTGAGATGGAAACCACCGAGCCAGAAGAAGTTGCTTCATTTTGTCTTGCGCAAATAAAAAATGAAAAGTATTGGATTAATCCCTTTAATGAAAAAAGCGAACAAGCATTCAAGGATCGTGTTGAATCAATAATCTCTCGAAGCGATTTGCCCAATCCTAATATTTTTTAATTAAATATCCCATGAGCGTTCAAACCGTCGATCATTTTTTCAACCCATCCTCAAAGGATTTTATTCATGATCCAGTGCCTACACTAGAAAAGTTATGTGCGGAGTATCCAATTTCTAGATTTGATGCATGGCAGGCTTGGTTGGTTACAGGACATGCAAACATAATCAAATGTTTATTAGATACAAGGCTATCTACAGACTTCAATCTCTGGGAGTACGCACCCCCTAAAAAACCAGTCGATGAAATGGATGCATTTGAAAAATTAATGAATAATAATTTATTTTTTCTTGATAGAAAAAATCATTTAAGGTTAAGAAAATTAGCTCTACCAGCATTCTCACCAAGAATCATGGAGCAAATGAAGGAAAGATTCTCAGTACTTGTTAAAGAAAGATTTGATGAAATAGGCAAACCCGATTCATTTAATTTTGCTGCGGAAATTGCCGAGATCGTTCCAACTCAAGCCATAGCAAGTTTGGTTGGCATTCCAAGAGATAAGTTTCCTATTTTTGATTCCTTGGCCTATGGAGTTGTTAGGGGAATTAACCCCATGCTTACACCTGACGAAAGAAAGGATGCTATCAAAGGTGTACCAGAAGGTTTGGCTTTACTTAATGAGCTTATAGATGAGAGGAGAGCCAATCCTGGCGATGATTTTTTATCTACTTTGATCCTGGCTGAAGACCAAGGATCTAAACTTTCTAACTTGGAAATGTGTGCATTGGTGGGAGCAGTCCTTGGGGCTGGTTCAGATACGGCTGTTGATTTACATAGTTATCTAATTAAAAATTTACTACAACACCCCGATGAATTTCAGTCGCTGAAAGCAGATCCAAGTCTTGTACAGGGCGCAATATCTGAAACCTTAAGATATGAGTCATCTGGCAAAACAGGCTTGGCAAGATATGCTTCAGAAGATTTAGAGATTAATGGACATCATGTTAAGAAAGGTCAAATGGTACAGCTCATTACCAGTACTGCCGGAATGGATTCATCTATTTACAATGAACCAAGGAAATTTGATATTCAAAGAGATCACGATAAAAGTATATCTTTTGGTCAGGGCCCACATTACTGTATTGGAGTTACATTAGTTCGCTCCCAAACAGAGGTAATGCTAAAAGAATTGTTTAAACGATTCCCAAATCTTAGTCTCGGGGATGAGATTGTTTATGATTACAATCATCATAATGCTAGACGCATGGATGTCATGATGGTTAATACTAATCTTGATTAAATTATCTAATTAAATTGGGATTAGTTTTATAAAAATTAATGAGTATTTTTGAAGAACGAGGTATTACTCACCTAGATTTGCATGGTTTTAAGCATCAAGATGCAGAGCCTGAAATCATTAATTTTGCATATCAATACCAACATTTACTTCCCCTAATTATCATTTGCGGTAATAGCAATAAGATGATTGAAATTGCAACTAAAGCGCTTACTTCATCAAATATTTCATACTCATCCCCTAGATTTGGGATCATTAGGATTGAGGGAATTGGATGATTTTTACTGTTTTTGCAAGCTTTTTATCTAATGGATGGTTGTCAAAGATGCAAAAACATAGCTTTTTTGTAATAATTGATGAAGTTTACTTATTTTAATGGGGGAATTTTATGAGTAATTTTAGACTTATTTTTATGGCACTACCTTTGGTATTTGCATTAAATGTAAATGCCCAGTCGGTTGGCGTTCTTGAAGAGGTTGTTGTAACGGCTCAAAAGAAAGAGGAGAATCTTCAGGATGCACCAATTGCTATTACAGCGATTACTGAATCTACAATCGATGATTTAGATCTTGCAAATGTTGTTGATTTGGCAGGTATGGCGCCAAATGTGCACATCATCAATACCCCTTCAAACAACACTGCAGCAACTATTGCCATGAGAGGTGGCGTTACTATTAACCCTGCAATTACATGGGAGCCTACTGTTGGAATGTATTTAGATGGAGTTTATTTAGGTAAAGGCCAAGGTTCAATTTTTGATGTAGTTGATTTAGAAAGGATTGAGATTTTAAGAGGCCCTCAAGGAACTCTTTATGGAAGAAATACTCTCGGTGGTGCAATTAACTTAATCAGCAAAAAACCTTCTGGGGAAGGCATGTCTGCAAAAGTTACCATTGGAAACTATGGCTTAAAGCAAAGCCAACTCATCGCTGATTATGAAATTGGTGAAAATATTTTTACTAAAGTTGTCCTCAATTCTAAAAAAAGAGGTGGTTATGTAAATAACACTGATTCACCTTATCAAGCTGCTCAAGGCGTGGTTCCCAATACTGTTGCCGATCACTTAGAATTAGACACAATCGATTCAAAAGGGTTTAAATTTACATTAGCCTACGAGGGTGATAAAACCAGTGTTAATTTAACACTTGATAGAACCGATCAAGACAATGTCCCTCCATTTGCACAATTAACTAATACTATTCCTAACTGGAGTACAGCATTTGGTGTTGGCGCTTCAGCTCTGACGGGTGGATTGAAACTGTGGCCAATAGAGATGTTTACAAATGAAAAACGCCAAGATGTTGCTCATATTAATACTCCTACATACGAGCTTTCAGTTGTTGAAGGAACTAGTTTGACCATCGCTCGTGATATGAGTCTTGGAACTTTAAAAGTTATTTGGTCAAAAAGGAAAACAGATTGGGATGATAGGCTTGATCTTGATGGTGGACCATTCCCTATAGCAGACACTGAAAGACATACTAACTATTCTGCTGAGACTCTCGAAATTCAGTTAAGCGGCTCCACAGATAATATGGAATATGTTTTTGGTTACTACAGCCTTAAAGATGATGCTTTTACAGCAAACCCTCAATCATTTTTTGGAGGCGGATCAGTCTTTGCGCAGAATTATTCAGGAAGCGGAGACTCTGAAGCATTTTTTGGTCAGATCACATGGGCTGTTGCCGATAAATGGGACCTGACTGTTGGCGCAAGATCAACAGAAGAGGATAAAGTTGGGTTTAAAGAATATGTTGGTATTATTTCTGCCAATGGAAGTGGAAGTTTTGATGATACTACAAGCACATTCATCCTTTCACATGACTATAGTGAAAATACGAACCTTTACTTTAAAGTAGCCGATGGTTTTAAAGCTGGTGGATTTAATGCAGAAAGCTCAAACCCATTTGCAGCTGCAACTCCTTATGCTCCTGAAACAGTCTCATCAACTGAATTCGGCCTTAAGGGTAAATATTTCAATAATAGAATGATGATGAATGTTGCTTATTTTGATAATGAGCATGAAGACATGCAAATTTCATACTTTACAGCTAACGCAGCAGCAGCTTCTGAGGTAATTAATAACTCTGCAGATATTTCTGGTCTTGAGGTTGAAACAACAACACTTATAAATGACTCAACAAGACTTATGGTGAATTTAAGCACACTTGATTCTGAGTTTACTGGAAATAAAGTTGCAAGTGATGGCTTTCTCCTTGAGCAGGTGCCATATACTCCTGAGACAACTCTATATGTATCTTTAGAAAAAGATTATGGTAATTATCGCATGCGCCTGGATCACAGCAGAATTGGAGAGCATCCAACTTTCCCTTATAACTCAAAAGATCCTAGAGCTGCCTTGACCAATTTAGCTTCAAGAGGCACTACTGATTTTAGGTTATTAACTGAACCAATGGAAAATATGCAGGTTAATTTTTGGATCAAGAATCTAAATAATGATTATCATAGAATGAGCGCTATTCCATTTGGACCAGCATTTGGGCAATTAACTTTGAGTTATTTCAATGCCCCAAGAACAATTGGTATGGATATCCACTACAAATTCTAATATTAGAATATAATGAAAGCCTCGGCATTTACCGAGGCTTTTTTTTGTAAAAATTATGGATAATAACTGGGAAGATATATTAAGGCTTGACGGGCAGCTAACCGAAGAGGAAAGGATGATTCGTGATAATGTGCGCGAGTATTGTAACAAGTCATTGATGCCCCGTATTTTAGATGCCAATAGGAATGAAAAATTTCATCCTGAAATATATAAAGAAATGGGAGAGCTTGGTATTTTGGGGGCTTCTATTAAAGGATATGGATGTGCAGGTGTTGGCTATGTTTCATATGGATTAATAACGCGTGAAATTGAGAGAGTAGATTCCAGTTATAGATCAGCATTCAGCGTTCAATCATCATTAGCAATGTATGCCATTTATCAGTTTGGATCAGAGGAACAAAAAGAAGAATTATTGCCTCAGATGGCAGCTGGAAATTTAATTGGATGTTTTGGCTTGACTGAGCCTGATGCTGGCTCTGATCCTGGCAGCATGACTTCAAATGCCAAAAAAGTTGAAGGAGGCTATAAGCTAAATGGGTCCAAGACGTGGATAACAAATGCACCTGTTGCTGATGTATTTGTGATATGGGCAAAAGATGAGCAAGGAGTCTTAAGAGGCTTCATAGCTAGAAAAGATTTTAAAGGACTTGATACTAAGGTCTTGGAGGGCAAGTTTGCACTTAGGGCATCAGTTACAGGCCAAATTTTTATGTCTGATGTCTTTATTCCCGAGGACCATGTTCTCCCATTAGCTCAAAGTTTTAGAGGGCCTTTTTCTTGTTTAAATATGGCTAGGTATGGAATTGCATGGGGTGCCATGGGCGCGGCTGAATTTTGCTGGCACGCTGCTCGCCAATATACTCTAGACAGAACTCAGTTTGGAACGCCTCTAGCTGCAAAACAATTAGTTCAAAAAAAATTAGCAGATATGCAAACAGAAATCACCTTAGGCTTACAAGCAGCCTTGCGAGTTGGAAGATTAATTGATGATGAGCAGATGATTCCTGAGATGATTTCTCTTATTAAGCGAAACAATTGTGGCAAAGCTTTAGAAGTGGCCAGAATGGCGAGAGATATGCATGGAGGGAATGGGGTAATTGATGAATATCACGTTGTTAGACACTCGATGAACCTAGAGGCAGTGAATACTTATGAAGGCACTCATGATATTCATGCTTTAATACTTGGAAATCTGCAAACAAATATTGCTGCTTTTGAGTAACCATATTTGCACACACAATGACATCTGAAAAATATACCCTGCAGCAAGCAAAAACTGCTAAGCGCATTATTAAGTATTTTGCTAAATTTCAGGCGAGTATTTTTTTATTAAGCAATGGAAAGTTATGGAATAAGTGGCCTGGAGGTTTTCCTATCATGGTCATAGAGACAAGAGGTGCCAAGTCAAATAAAGTAAGAAATATACCCTTAATTTACGTTCACCAAGAAGGCATGCCGATATTAGTAGCCTCTATGGGAGGAATGCCTAAAAACCCTAATTGGTACTACAATGTAAAGGCTAACCCAAAAATTAAGGTCTCCACAATACATGATCAGGGGAACTATCTAGCAGAGGAAGTATCTAAAGACAAAAAAGATAAGTTATGGCCCTTAATTTGCTCTTTTTATCCAGATTATGAAACTTATCAGAATAATACATCAAGGGAGATACCTGTATTTTTATGTAAGAAAATATGAATATTATCGAAGTTAAAGACATTACCAAGCACTACTCGCTAGGCACTCAAACAGTAGAGGCCTTAAGAGGGGTAAGCTTTGATATAAAACAAGGTGAATTTATTGCAATTATGGGCCCTTCAGGATCTGGAAAATCAACATTGATGAATATCATTGGTTGTCTTGATAGCCCTACAAACGGAACGTATTATTTAAATCAAAAAGAAGTTAGCACCCTGGAGGGAGATGAGCTCGCAGGCATCAGAAATAAAGAAATAGGTTTTGTATTTCAAAATTTTCATTTATTGGCACGTAATAGCGCTCTAGATAATGTAATGCTGCCATTAAAATATGCAGGAATTGATAAATCAGATCAAATAGGTAGAGCAACAGAAGCTCTTTCTCAAGTTGGGCTTCAGTCTCGAATGGATCATCAGCCATCAGAGCTTTCGGGCGGTCAACAGCAAAGAGTTGCCATAGCGAGAGCGCTTGTCAACAATCCATCCATTTTGTTTGCTGACGAGCCCACAGGCAATTTGGATAGTCAAACTGGACATGATGTCATGCAACTTTTTCATAGCCTTCACCAGCAGGGCCAAACTATAATTTTAATAACTCATGAGAATGAAATTGCTGCAGAAGCCCAAAGAACAATATTTATCAAGGATGGTTTGATAGAATCAGACACAAGAAAGGAATAATTATGAACCACTTATTATTTAAAACATTTTATTTATCCCTATCATTAATTTTGATAGTGAGTTGTGGTGGAGGCAAAGAGGAGGAAGAGTTTAAATTTTATGCTCTAAAAGAAGCAACCTCTCAACAACTCGAGCTAACTGTTGAGGCCTCTGGTACCGTTGAGGCTATATCCTCTATTGAAATTAAATCAAAAGCTTCAGGGCAAATCCTGTTTTTAGGAGCTGAAATTGGAGATTTTGTTGATGCAGGTGTTGTCTTAGCAAGAATAGATCAAAGAACACCAACAAACACTCTTGCTCAGGCTAACGCAGATCTTGAGGTTGCAAAAGTTCGCTTAAGTAATGCGCAAAATCAATTTGAACGCTCCAAAAGATTGCATGATGAAGGAAATATTTCAGATAAGTCTTTTGAAGATGCGCAAGAGTCTTTTTCTTCAGCAAGAGCTCAATTAGTTCGAGCAGAGGTCTTTCTAGAGAATGCTCGTATTGCTCTTGATGATACAAGCGTGAGATCGCCTATTGCTGGAACAGTTATAAGTCGACCGGCTGAAGTTGGTCAAGTGATAACCTCGCCAACGTCTGCTGTGGGCGGGGGAACTTTATTGATGGAGATGGCAGATCTCAATAAGGTTCGAGTTAGAGCGCTGATAGATGAAATAGATATTGGTAAGATTACTATTGGTCAAGAAGTTACTCTCAAAGTTTCAGCATACAGAGACAAGAAATTTGTTGGGATTGTTTCAAAGATTGAACCAATGTCAAAAGTTGATCAGAATGTGACTACCTTCCCTGTTTTGATTGATATTGAGAACAAAGACAATCTATTGCTTATTGGGATGAATACTGATGTAGAGATTGAAATTTTAAATGAAGAGGTTGCATTGGCGCTTCCAGCAGGTTCATTGAGGACTAGAAAAGATATAAGATCTGTTGCTTCATTGCTGGGAATTGATGAGCTGGAGATAAATAATTTTTTAGCAAATAAAGTTGAGGGTGAAAATTTTGATTCGTTTATAGTTCTCAAAAAAACAAAGAAGGGCGTAAAGCCAACCTGGATTAAAACCGGTAAAACCGATTTAAATTATGTTGAAGTAAAAGAAGGTATTAATAGCAAAGAGATTGTTTATGTTTTGCCAAGTGAGGGACTTATTAAATACCAGCAAAGATTCTCAGAGCGTATTAAAAGTAGATTTGGTTAAATTATGGTCATTCAAGAATCTATTTCAACAGCGCTTGATTCAATCAAAGCTAATTTACTTCGATCTCTTTTAACAACTATTGCAATTGTCATAGGAACTGCCTCTGTAATAGCCATGGTTGGAATTGGCTCTAGTGCTCAACGCGCAATAGATGATTCAATAACAAACTCATCTGCTAGAACTTTGGTGGTATACCCATCGAGAGGAAGAGGGACGCAAAAAATTAGCACGGCTCCACTTTCAATCTCAGATGCAGATGCCTTGATGAAAGATAAGGAAATTGCATGGAGGATCGCTCCGGAGATTCGTGGAAGCAAACCTCTAAAATTTCAGAATGAAAGTATTAGTGTGCAAGTCATAGGCGCTAGAAATGACTATTTAGAGATTCAGGGGTATGAAATAGATCAAGGTGTTTTCTTTAGTGAAAGAGACGATCTAGCAAGAAAGCGATATGCTGTTTTAGGCTCAAGTGTTGGCACTGAGCTTAAAACATCTTCAAAGGCATTGGTTGGAAAAGATATTGAGCTTGGAGGGGTAACTTTTAAGGTTGTTGGGGTGGTTAAATCTGAAGGATCATCCGGCTGGTCCAATCCAGATGAGCAAATTTATATTCCTTTGCTCACAGCATCCGATAGAGTATTTGGAAGGGATAGAGTAGATGCAATTCGAGTTGAAGTGCCGAATACCTATACTCCTGAAGAAGCCATGATTTCTATTGAGAGGGTTCTAAGAAGAGAGCATGACATAGGCCCGGGGGAAGAAAATAATTTTAGAATTAATGATTGGGCTCAGTTTACAGATTTACAAAAACAAGCAACTGCAATTTTTTCTGCTCTTCTTATAGGTATAGCAGGGATCAGCCTGATGGTTGGTGGTATCGGGGTGATGAATATCATGCTGGTCTCAGTGACTGAAAGAACAAGAGAAATAGGCTTAAGAAAAGCATTAGGTGCTACCGAGCAGGCAATTCTTCTTCAATTTATAATCGAGGCAGTTACTTTGTGCATTATTGGTGGAATTATTGGAGTCATCTTTGGCTCTAGTTTATATTTTTTAGTAACAATTTTTCAGGACTGGGTCTTTACAATCCCTTTCTCAGCTATTTTGGGCTCGGTGCTATTTTCAGCATGTGTCGGTTTGTTTTTTGGTATTTGGCCTGCAAGAAAAGCTGCCCAACTTGAGCCAGCTGTTGCCCTACGTTACGAATAATTTATGAAAATTATTCAACTCCTTCCTGAGCTTAAAGTTGGTGGTGTTGAAAGAGGGACAGTTGATCTATCTGAGCATCTTATTAAGCTTGGTCATGACTCTGCAGTGGTTTCCGCAGGTGGGCAACTAGCACAACTACTGGATCATCATGGCGCCAAGCATTTTCAGCTTCCAATAGCAAAAAAAAATATAAGGGCCATGGCTCAAATCAGTAATTTAAAAAAAATATATTCAGAGTATCAACCAGACATAGTTCATGTCCGATCAAGGTTTCCAGCATGGATAAATTATTTTGCCTTAAAGAATTTTCGGGGCAAGAAACCTATTGTCATATCAACATTTCATGGTTTGTACAGTAAACCTTTTTACAGCAAGTCTATGTCTTATGCAGATGAAATCATCGCTATTTCTCAGACCGTTGAAGACTATATCAATGAAAACTATCAAGTAGATAAATCTCATTTACATTTAATATATCGAGGTTGCGATCTTAATGAGTTTAATTCATCAACATTAAGTGAGGAATGGAAAAAAGCGTGGTTTAAAGAATTTCCTCAAACTAGAAATAAAATTATCTTAAATTTACCAGGCAGGATAACTAGCTGGAAAGGGCTTGAATCTTTTATTGATCTCTTTTCTTATCTAGACACATCAAGATTTCACGGCATTATCCCTGGTCCTGTTGCTGCAAATAAAAAGAGTTATTTCAACTCTTTAAGCAAACTGATTAAACAAAAAAACCTTTCAGATCATCTGTCTTTTTGTGGTGCTAGATCAGATATAGCTGAGGTTTATAAAATTTCAGACATCGTTATGAATTTATCTTCTAAGCCTGAGCCATTTGGTAGGACAATTATTGAAGCCGCTGCTTGCGGTAGCCATGTTATGGGTTGGGACAGAGGTGGCGTGAAAGAGTCTATCAACTCTATTAATCCTGTGGGCTTGGTAGAATATGGTAATGTTGAAGAACTGGCTAAACAAATTGATAAAGTTTTGCTGACAGCACCCCCTGAATCTATACCTGAAAAATTTACAAAAGAGTCTTTAGCAAGCGCAACGATTAAGGTTTATGAACTAGCTTTAAGCAAAGCTTCATAAATTTTTTCTGTTTTCTTCGCAGCACTCGTTAGTGAATAATTTTCAACCAAGGCTGCTTTTATGCCTTCCATATTTAATTGAGGTAACAAAGGCACCATTTCTTCTAGCAAAGCTTGTAAACTCTCTTGATTGCCTGGTTCTGACAAGCATTCTGCAGGAATTAAATCAGGAATCATTCCTACGCTTGATCCAAGAACGGGGATTTCATGATTAATAGCTTCCAATAAAACTCTTGGGCCTCCTTCTCTATGACTGGATACGATTAATCCACTGGCAGTTTTATATTTGCTTTCAATGGAGTCATAATCACAATTTGTTTCAATTTTTATCCGGTCAGCAAGATTCAAGTCATGGATGAGTTGAGTGAGCTGCTGTTCTTCTGGACCAGAGCCGATAATTTCTAAATTTTCTTTAATATTGGCCCAACTTTTAATTAGCTGATCAAAGCCTTTTACTTTTTCAAGCCTACCAATAGCAATAATAGATCCACTGCGTGAAGATCGCTTTCCCTCATGAGATGGATTAAACCAATTTGGTATATAAGTTCCCTTAGGTATATCTTTTAAAAGTAATTTATTTACGCCTATAACAGCATCCATACTTGCAAAAGAATTATTATTTTTTTTATGACCATGAATTGTGGAAACAATTTTAATATTGCTAAAAATCTTTACTCCCTTTCCTATGAAGCTGGCTTTGGCGCCATGACAATGCAATATAGAGATATTGTGAGCATTTAAAAACTTGATTAATTTGTATGTATTCAGTGGAGAGTATCTTGAGCCAATATTTAATGATTTAGTTTGCATACCAACCATATAATGACGAATAGATTCGTCACAAATAATAACTTGATCTGATACATCAGACATGAATGATGATAGCTCAAAAACATGCTGTTCAATTCCCGCAAAAATTTGACTTGATATCAAATGTGCAATTTTCATTTTTGATTGATAAATTTCATGATAGAAAAAGATACTTTTTCAACTTCTGCTAAAGGTTCAAAATGTGGAGAAGGGTTCTCAATTTTAGAAATATCTACCCCACCATTTTTATTTAATATACTTACTACACCAACTCGCCTCGAATTGACTAACTCATTCATAGACTCCCTTATTTTTTTAGCCCCAAAAATTCGTCTGTATTTTTGACTCTCTATTTGTATTAAATAGGTTTGACCATTAACAGATAGCGCCTCAAATACAAGATTTGAACTATCAGGGGTGACAAATTTTAAAGCCGATTCGTTCAGGCTCTCTTGAAATGTATTGGACTCTGGTGAATTCAAGTCAATGAATTTTGCATTAGGATGCTTATTAAGCTCATCTTTTAATCTTAAGTTGAGGACTTCAGGCGTTCTGCGCGAATTAAAAATTTTAAACTTATGCTTTGGATGCACGCTTAAAATATATTGCAGCTGCCTTATAAGTATTTCTTGATCAAATTTATAATGCTTGCTTGGTCCCCCAATGGCTATAATTGCCATGTTTTCATCTACGGGGTTTTGAGATGTCGCTGATAAAGAGCCTTGAAAAGGAATAACATTTTCTGGAATTCGTTTTTTACGAAAATCATGTTCTGGAGCAATAATTAAATCAAAGGAGCTTAGTTTATAACTAGGACGAAGTACGGCTATTGAAAATAAATCCTTGCTAATAGTTTTTTTTAGGTATTTTTTTGCCTGAAGAATTTTTGAATAAACTTCATGACCCGCACCTATAAGTATTGTTGGCCCATCAAATTGATCTTGATTAGAAAATATTTTTGAAAAACTTTCTTGATTTGTAACATTAATGGTGATTATCGAGAGTTCTATCTCTTTTTTGAGCTGATCTAAAAGAGCCTGCACTTGCTTAAGATGCCCAGTTTTTGAATCTTGAAACCAGTAAACGTTCATTAAATTTTTACTTATAATTTGATATGTTTAAAATACCCTGTCTATGAAGTCTTGTGAAGGAAATACACCTATAAAATACTCTTAAAATGAATGCTCAAAACTCCAATCATCAAATTGCCATGGATCTTATTTCTCAATATGGTGAAGATGCTGAATCTATTGCTATGTTAAGAGCAGCTGAATATGCGGCCAATCTAAACACCGAGGAGTGGCTTATTTGGGAAGGGGTCCTTAAAGAGATTCAAAATATAAATATTAGTCCAAACCTTCAGTAAAAAAATTTATCTTTAAGAGCAAGCGGGCATGGCTAACCCGCTCTAATTGGTCTTAGGGAAAAATATTCTAGAGGAAAATTTTAACCAACTTGTTTTTAAGACAACAGAGTTTATAAAAAGTTCATAATTATGTACTTTTATTCAATAGAGAGGGCTAAAAATAAGAAGCAATAAAATATTGCGCCTATTGCTAAACCAAAACCTAAAGGGAGTTCTTTATCTTTATTTATAGCATAAAGGCATAAAGTGATGCTTGATCCAATTAAGAGAATTGGTCCAATTGCTGAAGCGCCAAAAATAGATCCAATTCCACCTAGCAACATAAAATCACCAGACCCAATTCCATCTTTTGATCTGATCATTTTATAGACTTCGTTGATGCAAAATAATATTCCATAGCCAAAAATTAATCCTAGGAATGAGTCCAGCGGAACTGTAAAAAATTCAACTGATACATTTAGCATTAATCCTGAAAGAATTAAAATGATGCTTATGGGTTGAAATAAATGCAGTGTCTGAAAATCAATTATTGATTGAATATATAAACTAATGACAATTAAAACAATGAGCCATGAAGATAGGTCTGCTAAAGCTAATTTATTAAATATAAATAAAATAAATGCAGCAATTATGAGTTCATTAAAGATATATAAATGGTTTATTTTTGCATTACAGGCCAAACATATTCCTCTGCTGTAAAAATATCCCATAAATGGAATAAGTTGAATAATGCTTAGCTGGGTTTTGCATTGAGGGCAAAATGATCTAGGTTTTAAGATATTAATTTCGTTATCTTCTAGTGGCAGTCTATAAATTAACAGTGAGGCAAAACTACCAAGACAACCACCAAGCGCGATTAACAATAAATTAGTTAAAACTAATTCCATGTTGAGTATTTTATTTTTTGCGAGAAATTAAGAAACATACGATCAATAGACCGACCGTTGGAATAGCATAAAGAGTAATTATCAAAAGTTTATCTAGCATGGATTATAGTCCTTTGGCACTTGAGTCAGGTCGTCTTGTATCGCCAAAGCCATAAAATAAGCCATTTTTTATTTCTATACTTTCTAATGCTGTCCCTGGTCCAGATAAATAAATCTTTTGGCCTAAAGATTCAATTTTTGCAGCATGCTGAATATCAAAACCTGTTTCTAGCATGAGAACATC
>CAYVYQ010000026.1:0-13344 GCA_964455855.1 uncultured Gammaproteobacteria bacterium | reverse complement strand
ATGATATTCCCTGTAAATTCATTTTAAGATGCTTTTAGTTTAATATTGCGCATCAGAAATAAAATAATATCATATGGATCAAGAAACCGTCAGAACTATTTGCTATCTAGCCAGACTGGAAATAGATCAAAGCAAATCTGAAAAAATACAAAAAGATCTTGAGACAATTATTGATCTCATAAGTAGCCTGCAAACTATTGATACCTCAGATGTTGAGCCTCTTTATAGTCCACTTGAGATGACAGCTTTTATGCATGAAGACATTGAAAAATCAGATAATAAAAAAGAGAAATTTCTTGAAAATGCTGCCGCATCGAATGAAGACTACTTTCTAGTTCCGCGAGTCGTTGAATGAGTATTCAATTTAAATCAATTGTTGAACTTCGAGCGATGCTTGATGAAAAATCAATATCTACTTCGGAGCTAATTCAAGAATCTTTTGAATTAGCTAAAAAATATAAAGAATTAAATTGTTTTATAACGATGAATGAGGAATCAGGCACTAAAAAAGCTAACGCCATAGATCAAAATGAAAAAGGCTCCTCATGGCTTTCAGGGATTCCTTTAGCACAAAAAGATTTATTTTGTACAGAAGGCTTAAGGACCACATGTTCTTCAAAAATACTTAGTAATTTTATCCCTCCGTATACTGCAACAGCAGTTCAAAAACTTGAAGATGCTGGCTCTATTACTATTGGCAAAACAAATATGGATGAGTTTGCAATGGGGTCTTCTAATGAAACTAGTTTTTTTGGAAATGTGCATAACCCATGGAAAAAAGGATATGTACCAGGAGGAAGCTCTGGTGGGTCTGCTGCAGCTGTAGCAGCTGGAATTGTCCCAGCCGCAACTGGAACTGATACAGGAGGATCAATTCGCCAGCCTGCTGCACATTGCGGAATCACTGGGTTAAAACCTACTTATGGCAGAATTTCGAGATGGGGAATGATTGCCTTCGCCTCAAGTCTAGATCAGGCCGGACCACTAGCAAGAACAGCTGAAGATTGCGCCATATTGCTAAATACAATGTCAGGGCATGACCTTAATGACACCACATCATTAAGCTCCGATGTTCCTGATTTCTTAGAAAATATCAATCAACCTATCGATGGGTTAAAAATAGGGGTTATCAAAGAATTTAATCTCAGCGACTTAGATCCTCAAGTGCAAGCATGTTTTGAGGAATCAAAAAAAGCTTATGAGGCCTTAGGCGCTCAATTTATTGAAATTTCACTTCCAAATATATCAGCATCTGTTCCAACTTATTACTCCATTGCTCCAGCTGAATGCTCATCAAATTTATCACGATTTGACGGTGTACGTTTTGGCCATAGAGCTGAAAATACAAATGATTTAAATGATTTATACATTAAATCAAGAAGCGAGGGTTTTGGAGATGAAGTCAAACGTAGAATACTTATCGGAACATATGCACTTTCTGCTGGATACTATGATGCCTATTACAAGAAGGCACAGCAGGTTAGAAGATTAATCAAGAATGATTTTGACCATGCTTTTCAATCAGTCGATGTGTTGATGACTCCGACTTCACCTAATACGGCATTTGAATTTGGTAGCAAGGGAACACAAAATCCTGTTGAGCTTTACCTTGAAGACCTCTTCACAATTTCATCTAACTTGGCGGGTCTACCTGCAATCTCAATTCCACATGGACAAGTTAATTCCCTTCCAGCTGGGCTTCAATTAATTGGAAATTTTCTAAGAGAAGATCAACTGCTTAATGCTGCGCATATATTCCAAAAAAACTCAGACCATCATCTTGCTCAGCCTGATTTAGGAGATTTTTGATGACTTGGGAAACTGTCATTGGGCTTGAAACGCATGTTCAGCTATCAACAAAAACAAAGCTATTTTCAAGGGCCTCTACTGCTTTTGGAGCAAGCCCAAATACAAATGTAAATTTAATTGATTGCGGCCTTCCAGGAGTTCTACCATCTGTAAATAAAGAAGCTTTTTACAAAGCTATCAGATTTGGAATGGCTGTTGGTGCGCAGATTAATCAAACTTCATTATTTGATAGAAAAAATTACTTTTACGCTGACCTGCCAAAGGGTTATCAAATTACACAAATGGATTTGCCAATTGTCTTAGGTGGGTCTATAGAAATTATCTTAGATAAATTAGCTAAAACTATTAATATTACTAGAGCTCATTTAGAGGAAGATGCGGGTAAATCAATACATGATGAGTTTGATGGCTTCTCTGCTATAGATTTAAATAGAGCAGGCACTCCTCTTTTAGAAATAGTCTCAGAGCCAGAGATTTCAAGTGCAAAAGAAGCAGTTGCATATATGAAGGCAATGCATCAGCTTGTTACCTATTTAGATGTATCAGATGGGAATATGGCGCAAGGCTCTCTAAGATGTGATGCAAATGTATCCATAAGAAAAAAAGGCGCCAAAGAGCTAGGCACTAGAACAGAAATAAAAAATATTAATTCTTTTAAATTTATTGAAAAAGCTATTAATTTTGAAATTAAAAGACAAATTAAAATTCTCGAAAATGGAGAAAAAGTTACCCAAGAAACAAGGCTTTATGATAGCTCCAAAGATGAGACTCGACCGATGAGATCAAAGGAATTTGCAAATGACTATAGATATTTTCCAGAACCAGATCTGCTTCCGGTTATTATTTCTGATGAGGAAATAAAGAAAATCAGAGATGAATTTCCAGAGCTTCCAAATGAAAAAGAAACTCGTTATCAGAAAGAATTTGGGTTATCAGCATATGACGCACAAATAATTGCATCCTCTAAGCCCATGGCTGATTTCTTTGAGGCTGCATTACAAAAAACTAAAAATTACTCTCTTTTATCAAATTGGTTGATAGGCGAAATTAGTGCATATTTAAATAAAGAGCAAATAGAAATTCATGAATCAAAATTAAGCGCTGATATAGTGGCCATGCTAATTAATCGAATTGATGATCAAACTATTTCTGGCAAAATTGGAAAATCTATATTTGAAGAGATGTGCGCAAACGGATCTTCACCAGACGAAATTATTAAATCTCAAGGCTTAGAGCAAATATCTGATGATGAAGCCATTGAAGAAATTATTCTGACTGTGATTAATGAAAATCCTGCTCAAGTAGAGGCATATCTTGCTGGTAAAGAGAAACTATTTGGTTTCTTTGTTGGACAGGTTATGAAATTAACTGAAGGCAAGGCAAATCCCAAGACTGTTAACAACATTTTAAAGGATAAACTTAAGTAATAAATAAGCTTAAAGTCTCGGCAATATATGCCGGCTTATCTACTCCCTTAATTTCCATTGATACTTCATTCTTAACTAAAAACTGTCCTGGATTTTTTTCTGTAATATCAATACATTTGGTATGAATGCGAACTTCTGAATTAACCGGAACCGGACTTAAGAAACGCACTTTATCCAAGCCATAATTCAAACCCATTTTTGTCCCCTCAAGCACCATTCCAATTTCTTGTGCGAATGAAATACCAGCAACTAAGGATAATGAAAGAAAGCCATGAGCAATTGTTGAGCCAAAAATAGGCTCTGCTTGTTTTGGATCTACATGTATAAATTGATGGTCCATAGTTGCATCAGCAAATTTATCAATTCTTTCTTGATCAATCACCATCCATTCAGAAGCGCCAAGATCCTTACCAATTAGCGAATCAATTTCATTAGGTTTTACAATGTGTAACATATTATTCTCCCATTAAATGTTCTTTGTATTCTTCTCGTAACTCAACCTTCAACAACTTTCCTGTTGCACCATGCGGAAGCTCTTTGACAAAAATAATATCGTCGGGCAACCACCACTTAACAACTTTTTCTAGTAAGAAATCATTGATTTCCTGCTTATCAATTTCATTTCCATCTTTTGTGATCAAAAAAAGTAAAGGTCTCTCATCCCACTTAGGATGTGGGACTCCCACGACACATGCTTCAAGTACATTTTCGTGAGTTAGTACAGCATTTTCTAAATCGATTGAGCTGATCCATTCTCCACCAGTCTTTATGACATCTTTTGCTCTATCAACAATTTGCATGCATCCATCTGGATGGATAGTCGCTACATCCCCAGTATCAAACCAACCCTCCTCATCCACCGCAGGACCATCTGCTTTGTAATATTTCTGCATTATCCATGGACCTTTAACCTTTAGGGCACCACTAGCCTCACCGTCTCTAGGAAGTTCATTATTCTCATCATCAACAGTCTTAATCTCCACGCCAAACATCGGATAACCCTGTTTGGTTTGAAGCTGATATCTTTCTTCTTTAGGCAGGCTCATGGTTTTCTTGGTTGGCGCATTTAGAGTTCCAAGAGGACTCATTTCTGTCATTCCCCATCCATGAGTTAAAAATGCATCATGCTGCTCATCAAATGCCTTAATCATTGCATAAGGCGCTGCAGAACCCCCAACTAAAACTTGATCAACTGTATCAAGCTTCAGACTCTCTCCTTCAAGATACTGCAATAATCCAAGCCAAACAGTTGGAACACCTAACATCGAATCAACTGATTCTTGCTTTACCAACTCATACAAAGACTCTCCATCCAGAGCATGACAAGGCAAGACCAAAGTTATTCCAGTAATTAATGCGCAATAGGGTACACCCCAGGCATTAACATGAAACATAGGTACAACTGGTAAGACTGAACTAGAAGAGTCAAAACCCATAGCTCCAGATACTGAAATTGCATGCAAAATAGTTGACCTGTGAGAATATAAGACTCCCTTGGGATTGCCAGTTGTACCAGAGGTATAACACAAAGCAACTGCATCATCTTCATTTAATTGAGGCCAATCATATTCATCTGACTCATCTTTAATCAACTCATCATAACTTAATGGATCTTTTAAATTATTTTCAGGAATAGCGTCTTTTGATGATGCAATAATTATCGTTTTAACTGTAACTAATTTATCTTGAACACTCTCCACAAGTGGAATGAATGTAGGATCGACAATTAAAACCTCATCCTCTGCGTGATTAAGTATGTATATTAACTGGTCAGGAGAATATCTTGGGTTTAAAGTATGTAGGATAGCTCCCATGCCGGATACGGCAAAATAAGTTTCAAAGTGCCTGCTATTATTCCAGGCAATAGTTGCAACTCGATCATGCGCATTTACACCAAGTTTTGCAAGGGCATTAGCAAGCTTTTTAGATCGCTTAATTGACTTTCCGTATGTGGTTGAGTTTATTGAGCCATCTAATTCTCGTGAAACTAATTTGCCATCAAAATTATATTTTTCTGCATGTAAAATTGCCTGTGGAATAGTTAAATCCCAATTCATCATATTACCTTTCATTGCAATAACCCCTTTATTAAATAGTAATCTTGTAGGTTTTTAACAGAATTATATTCTGCATTAACTCTTAAGAATAAATCTTATCATATGAAAATAATATTATTTATTTGCATAGGTATATCTGTCTAAGCCTTGAAAATCTTTACAAGTCACAATATTTTTAAAGCCAAAGTCTTTTAAGATATTTGAAACTTCTGATGCTTGAGAATAACCATGTTCAAATATAATTTTCCCTCCTCGCTTTAAAGAATATATTGCTTTTGAAGCAATATGAAAAAAACTATTTGAACCATTTTCAGAAGTCAATGCAATTAATGGCTCATGATGAAGGTCTCTAAGATGAGGATCATTTGGTTTGATATATGGTGGATTAGAAATAACTAAATCAAGAGAATTTTCTATGGAGGCAGCTAACCAATTAGCTTGCATAAAAGTTACATTAAAAGCATTGAGGCGCTCTCTATTGATTTGAGCTACTTTTAGAGCTGCATCTGAAAGATCTGTGGCAAGAATTTTAAGATCTCTATTTTTTAAACAAATAGATATGGCAATGCAACCTGAGCCTGTTCCAACCTCAACAATGGTAGAGTTTTTATTTAAAGATAAATTTAATGTCCACTCAACAATTAGTTCTGTTTCTGGTCTGGGGATTAATACTCTTGAATCAACATAAAATTTATACCCCATGAATTCTGATTCATTTAAAATATAATCAAGAGGAATACCAGAAAGGTATGATGAAAAAAAAGTGTCGAGTTTTGAGATTTCTGCAGCTGATAAATCATGCTCATCCTCCAAAGTGATAATCGTATCGTTTACCCCAAGAGATTTTAGAAAGCATTTTAGGTCTCGTACAATATTTTGATACTGAGATTCTTTTGATCTAGCGAGAGTAAAATAATTTTTAAGGCTTTGATTCAATTATGAGGTTTCTTCTAGGTTGGAGAGCTGGGCTAATTGGTTTTCGGTAATTAACGCTTGGCAAATAGAAATCATATCGCCATCCATCACTTGGTCTAAATTATGCTGAGTTAGCTTAATTCTGTGATCAGTGATGCGCCCCTGAGGAAAATTATAAGTCCTAATTTTCTCACTTCTATCGCCAGTTCCCACAAGAATTTTTCTTTCACTGGCAATTATATTTTGCTGCTCATCAATCTCATTTTGTTTTAATTTCGCGACCAAGAGAGCCATAGCTTTAGCCTTATTCTTATGCTGAGATCGATCATCCTGACACTCCACTACCACTCCTGTTGGAATATGAGTTAGTCTAACGGCAGAATCAGTTTTATTAACATGCTGTCCTCCAGCACCAGATGCTCTGTAGGTGTCGACCCTTAACTCGCTTTTATCTATCTCTATGTCTTGAACTTCATCCACTTCGGGTAAAATTGCAACTGTAACTGTTGAGGTATGAATCCTGCCCTGCGACTCAGTCTCAGGGACTCTTTGAACACGATGAACACCCGATTCAAATTTTAGAAACTTAAAAACACCTTGGCCGTTAATTTTTACAACAGCCTCTTTTATACCACTGGGCTCTGATTGCTTTATATTTACAATTTCAACCTTCCAGCCTTGACGCTCAGATAACCTTGAATACATTCTAAATAAGTCTGCTGCAAATATTGCAGCCTCATCACCGCCCGCTCCAGCTCTGATCTCAAGGTAAGCAGCACCATCATCTGCCTCATCTTTAGGCAACAACATAAATTTAAGGTTTTTTTCAAGCTCTGAAATCTTCTCTTGATTAGCTGTGACTTCAATTTTTGCAAGCTCTATTAGCTCTGAATCTCCTGAGTCTAGAAGTTCCTTTGCACCACATAATTCTTTCTCGACATCTTGGAGTGATTGAAATAGATCAACAATAGGAGTAATTTCAGCAAATTCCTTATTTAATTGGGTGAAGTGAGCCATATCATCTGTAGCACCCTCTTTTGCAAGAGCTTCATTAATCTCAGTTGATCGTATTCTTATGCTCTCTAATTTTGCAATAATGGAATCTTCAAGCACTTCTAATTTCCTTAATCATAGACAAAATAGCATGAGGGGTTAATGATGAAATATATTGTAGCTGATCCTCTGAGATAACATGCATTTGTTTAAGAGATGTGAATGGGTCGTTGGAATTTAGCAAGTCTAAAAAGTCTTGTTCATCAAGATTATTAGTGACATCCCTAAGAGCAATATAAGCTTCATTGCGATTGTTTTTATTAGCCTTCTCTTGATTTAAAGACTCAATCCTTTGTTGGATAAGGTCTCTTGCTTTCAATGCCTCAGAGGAGCGTTCTTCTAAATTCTCTTGGGTAACAAGCTCAATATCCTCAATTGTGAACAAATAAGCATACTCTAGATCTCTAACTTGATTCTCTATGTTTCTAGGAACTCCCAAATCAATTAACAGCATGGGTTTATTTTTTCTTTCTTTCATCGCTTGCTCTATTAATCCCTTTCCAATAATAGGTAGAGGTGAATTAATAGAGGTAACTAAAATATCTGTATTTTGAATCAGAGCTCCAAGCTGAGACAGCTGAGTTGTCTCAATAGAAAGAGAATTATTAACTTTTAATGTTTTCTTCGATCGATTAACCGCATTGATGTTAGTGATACCATTTGTATAAAAATTTTCAATAACACTTAGTGCCATCTGACCAGCCCCTACTATTGTAAGTTTTTGTTGAGTTGGATCCTCAAAGATCTCTTGAACAATTTTTAATGACAGGCCTGAAACGGATAATGGATTAAAGCCAATCTGTGTTTCTGTTCTGGCTGATTTTGCAATTGATGTAATGTCCTCAGTTAGTTTTTGAAATGGGCCATTCAATGCACCCAGTCCAATATATGTCTGAATTGATTGCTTGAATTGACCCAGTATTTCCTGTTCGCCCAACACCTGTGAATCAAGGCCGCTTGCGACATAGCACATATGTTCGATGGCTTCATTGCCTTTAAAAAAATATAAATCATCATTTAGGTAATCGCTTGAGCCAAAGAATTCAAGAGTTTTTTTGGCAATTTGGGTTATATTTAATGAAGCACCATAAACATAAACCTCAGTTCTATTACACGTAGAAAGAGCAAAAAATGATTCTATGGAATCATTGAAACTACTGTCAAAGAAATTTTTAAAGTCTTCTTGATTAGAGTCATTTATAATAAAAAGCTCTCTTTCTGATAACTTTGTAGTTTTATGATTTATGCCAAATAGCTGTAATTCCATAACAAAAATTATCTCAATATTTCTTTTAATTTTCTTAGGTTCATGTACATCAATATCTCACTCAACATTCTCAGAAAGAGTATTTATAGGCAAGTTATCTTTTACCAACACTCAAAGCCGCTCTAACTATAATGTAAGAGTTAATGCATTGCCTGAAAAAGTTATTATACAGATTGGTAAACCTTTATTTGGAAATCTATTAAAGATTGAATTTGAAAATTCCACAGGCCTTTCGTTTGATCCGCAAATTGATAATGAATACCTCTATTTATTGCAGGGTTTTAACAACAAAGACTATATCAATTTTTTTAATTCCTGCTTTGGTGAGCTAAATATTGACAAAAATATGTTTATCTTAAAAAAACATGATTTTGAATTAAAATGCAATTATCAAAATAACGCTACTGTATCAGTCTATATGACATATAAAACTAAGCTAAAAATTATTGGACTTTTGAAGAGTGGATAGCTTAAAAGTAAATTGTCCCGCAAAACTGAACTTAAATCTCTCGGTATTAGGTAAAAGAACTGATGGGATGCATGAAATTAAAACACATTTTCAACTAATCAATTTATTTGATGAAATGTTAATCAAAAAAACATCTAGCAAATCTATTTCTGTAAAAACTAATCTCGGAGCCTCAATTGATGGTAAGAAAAATATAGTTTTTGATGCAATTAGATCATTATCAAATTATATTGGAAAAGAAATATATTGTGATATTGAGATTGTAAAGAATATCCCGTTAGGAGGAGGCTTGGGCGGTGGTAGCTCAAATGCAGCTGCAGCCCTCATAGGAACAAATTTTTTATTTAAACTAGGACTTTCTTGTTCAGAATTAATGAAACTGGGAAAAAAACTAGGAGCTGATGTACCCTTTTTTATTTTTGGAAAGAATGCTCATGCATCCGGTATTGGTGAAAAGCTATCTGAGGAAATAAAACATTCTAATAAAAAATATTTACTACTATTTCCTCAAGTTCACTCTTCAACTAAAGAATTTTTCTCTAAATGGGATGATTTGAGCAAGGACTCTCAAGAATCAATTCTGATGAAGGAAGAGAACTCATTTTTGCCTATTTTCCTTGAAAAAAATCAAGATATAAAAAGAATTTTTAATGAACTGAATAAAAATAACTCATTTAAGCTATCCGGAACAGGATCAACAATATTTTGTGCTTATAATGATAAAAACAAAATTGAAAAAACTTTGAAAAAAATTCCAACTAAATGGAGACACTCTTTTTGTGAACCTTTACAATGTTCACCATTATTAACTTACTTAAAATAATGGGGTGTAGCCAAGCGGTAAGGCAACGGGTTTTGATCCCGTCATGCGCTGGTTCGAATCCAGCCACCCCAGCCAATACTAAAGAAAATGATTAATAAACCTACTGTAGGAATTTTTTCAGGCTCCGCATCAATATCCCTTTCAGAGGAAGTTGCAAAGATACTCGGGCTAAAGCTCGGTAATATTGATCTCGGAAAGTTTTCTGACGGTGAAATAAAAGTAGAAATTCTTGAAAATGTTAGAGGTCATGAGGCATATATTATTCAATCCACATGCGCTCCAACAAATTCTAATTTAATGGAGTTAATGTTAATTACTGATGCTCTAAAGCGGTCATCAGCCTCTAGAATAACAGCTATCCTTCCCTATTATGGTTATGCTCGTCAAGACAGAAGAGTGAGATCTGCTAGAGTTCCAATTAGCGCAAAAGTTATAGCAGATATGATGAACTCAGTTGGTGTTGATAGAGTGCTAACTGTCGACCTTCATTCAGAATCTATTCAGGGTTTCTTTGATATGCCTGCAGACAATGTTTATGCAACCAAGATCATGCATGATGATATTAAATCAAGATCTACAAAAGATGAAAAAATATTGGTTGTTTCCCCAGATGTTGGCGGAGTCGTCAGAGCAAGAGCATTAGCAAAATTTTTAGACGAGTCTGATCTTGCTATTATCGATAAAAGACGGGCGACCTCAAACGAATCTGAGGTAATGAATATTATTGGAGATGTTGAAGGAAAAAGTTGCATTGTCCCTGATGATATTATTGATACGGCTGGAACATTATGTAATGCCGCTCAGGCTCTTAAAGATGCTGGGGCTGCAAAAGTAAAGGCTTATATTACCCATCCAGTTTTATCTGGCCCTGCAATCGAAAGAATCTCTAATTCTTCGATAGATGAATTAGTTGTAACCAATTCAATTTCTTTGTCCCCAGATGCAGAAAAATGCAGTAAAATACGCGTCATTTCTCTTGCCCCTACTATTGCAGAGTGCATCAGAAGATTAAACAATGAAGAGTCGCTAAGCGCTCTATTTTTGTAGAAAGATAAGTTATAAGGTAAGACATATGTCAAATGAAATTATATTAAATGCAGATCTAAGAGTTAGAACTGGAACAAACAAAACTCGAGAAATTAGACGAGAAGATTCAATGGTCCCTGCGATTATCTATGGTAATGAAGAAGAGTCAAAGAATATTAAGTTAAAGTTGAATGAGCTTACAAAAGCTTCAGAAAATGAGCTCTTTTATACCCAGGTTCTTAAAATTCTACTTGAGGGAAATGAAGAAAAAGTTGTTCTGAAGGAGCTTCAGAGAGAGCCTGTAAAAGGTAAATTTCTTCATGCAGACTTTCAAAGAGTTTCCAGAAAAACAAAACTTAAAGTTGTGGTTCCATTCAGATTCAATGGCGAAGAGGACTGTGAGGGAGTTAAAACAGACGGTGGAGTGCTTGCAAAAGCTATCTCAGAAATCGAAATCGCTTGCTTGGCAGGAAATATCCCAGAAGCAATTGAAATTGATATTACAAACCTAATGCTAAATGAGGCAATCCGTTTATCTGATATCAATCTACCAGAAGGTGCTGAAATTCCTGGCTTTGATGAAGAAAATGATCAAATGATTGTTTCAGTCAACCCTCCAAGAGCAGAAGAAGAAGAGCCTGAGATTTTACCAGATGGTGAGGAAGGTGAAGTAGCTGAGGGAGAAGAGGAGTCTGTGGAACAAGATGATTCTAATGAAGAGACTCCTGAAGAAGAATCAAGTGATTAAGGTTCGTATTTTCTGTGCCTAATATCTGCATCATTGGCTTAGGCAATCCTGGTGCTCAATACAATGGAACGCGACATAATATTGGAAAAGACTGGATAAAAAGTATAGCAGCGGATTGTAATCTAGAACTTCAGTCAAAGAAAAAAATTCAAGCTACTGTTGCCATGTCTTCTGATGAAAAAATTCTTTGGGGTTATCCAGATCAATATGTGAATGAATCGGGTCATTCGATTAATAAAATTGTCAAAACAACTAATTTCAGCCTCGAGAGAATAATAATTATTCATGATGATTTAGATCTACCAATTGGAAGTCTTAAGCTAAAGATAGGCGGAGGTCATGGTGGCCATAATGGGTTGAGAAGCATCATCTCTCACTCAGGACAATCATTCACTAGACTAAGAGTTGGAATTGGACATCCAGGAAATAAAGTGGATGTGACAAACTGGGTTCTAGGCAAATTTAAGCCGGCTGAAAAAGATTTGATTCTAGAGAGCTTTTATATGTTTAATAATATTATCGAGCTTTTGGGTAACAATGATATTCAGAATGCTCAATTAAAACTTCATACTGAATAAAATGGGGTTCAAATGTGGAATTTTAGGATTGCCTAATGTAGGTAAGTCAACTTTGTTTAACGCAATAACAAAATCATCTATTCCAGCAGAAAACTTTCCATTTTGTACAATCGAGCCCAATCTTGGAGTAGTTAATGTTCCAGATAGGAGGCTTGATAGCATTAATAACATTGTTCAATCTGAAAAAGTAATTCCAACCACCATGAGCTTTGTAGATATTGCCGGCCTTGTAAAGGGGGCCTCCAAGGGGGAAGGCTTGGGAAATGCATTCCTATCTAATATTAGAGAAATGAATGCCCTCCTCCATGTTGTTAGGTGTTTTGATGACGAAAATGTTGTGCATGTTGATGGCTCAATCAATCCACTAAAAGATGTCGAAACTATTAATCTTGAATTAATTTTTGCAGACCTAGAGGTTCTTGAAAAAAGAGAGCAAAAGTTAGAAAAACTAATTAGATCTGGAGATGGAGATGCGAAAAAACATAAAGAAATAATCCAGTCTCTGAAAGAGCTAATGGAAAACGGAAATTTACCGAGGCTAGATAAGTTTGATGCTGAAGAGATAAAATTTGTTGAAAGCATGAATCTACTTTCAACTAAACCAATGGTATTGATCGCAAACTTATCTGATGATGATTCAAAAAATAATTTAAGTGATTTAGAGAGTTATGCGAATAATAATCACATCGATATTATTCCCGCTGTGATTAAAGTTGAGCATGAGCTAGCTACTTTGGAAGAAGATGAGCAAGCAGAATATCTAGAATTACTTGAAATGGATGAGCCTGTATTAAACAAAATTATTCTTGCAGGCTACAAGCTGCTGAATCTAGAAACATTTTTTACCTCTGGACCAAAAGAATCCAGAGCTTGGACAATACGTCAGAATTCTTTAGCACCTCAAGCTGCCGGCGTTATTCATACAGATTTTGAAAGAGGTTTTATCAAAGCTGAAGTCATTTCATATGAAGACTTTATCCATTGCAAAGGAGAATCTGGAGCCAAGACAGATGGTAAATTACGGCTTGAAGGAAAGGATTATATGGTGATGGATGGTGATGTAATCCACTTTAAATTTAATGTTTGACTTATAAAACAAGTTCTTTATCATTTCACAACTTGGCTATGTAGCTCAGATGGTTAGAGCACAGCACTCATAACGCTGGGGTCGG
>CAYVYQ010000025.1:0-13698 GCA_964455855.1 uncultured Gammaproteobacteria bacterium | reverse complement strand
ATATGTTTGATTAGTTTCTATTTCGGACTCTTTTAATGAAAAGTAGGTTTTCAAATTTATTTCAAGCGTTCTGTGAGTTAGCTCGTGTTTAATTTTTTGGTTACTTATTAGTTTAAAATTTTGAGCATAATTTTTTAATGATTCTGAATTAAAAGGAAGCCAAAGATTCTTCCAAATCGAATCAACCTCATTTTTTGCAAGCAAAAAAGATTGGTCAGTTTGCACTAATGATAAATTCATAACGATAACTTTTTTTGCTGAGACAGCCTTATTTTTTTTTATAGACTTTACCTTAAATGCAGATAAGCACTGAGAATTAACTGGACATATGCCGCAGGATGGATTTGCTGGGGTGCAGATAGTTGCTCCCAAATCCATGATTCCTTGTGTATAAGAAAAACAATCATCTCGGTTTACCATTTCCTCAGAAAGGTTCCATAGCTCAGTTTCTTTGAGCAAGTCTAATTCTTTTTTCAAAAACCTTGAAATGACTCTTTTAACATTTCCATCAAGTATTGGATGTGGCTCAAGATAGGCTAATGACATTATTGCCCCTGCGGTTGATTTACCAATTCCAGGCAAGCTTATGATCTGTTGAAATTCTTTTGGGAATCTATTTGCATAACTTTTTTTAATAATTTCTTTGCTAGCAAATATATTCCTAGCTCTTCGATAAAACCCTAGGCCTGACCATGCAGCTAAAATTTGATCTTCGTTTGCTTCGGATAGTTTTTTTTGAGAAGGATATTTTTGAATAAAATTTTTAAAATAAGGAATGACTGTTTTTACTTGAGTTTGCTGAAGCATGATTTCAGAGATCCATATTCTGTAGGGAGTAACTTTTTTTCTCCATGGTAAATCATGCCTTCCATGATCTTTATACCATTGAGCAACTTGTTGGGAAAAAATCTGGTATCGTTTATTCAAAGAGATTTTCTTTAGAAATAGGCTCTTTTTTTCCTGCAAAAGAGTAAATTATTGGCGCTCCAGTTGGAATTTCTAGCGCTATCACTTCTTCTTTTGATAAGTTATCAAGCTGCATTACCAAAGATCTAAGCGAGTTGCCATGTGCAGCAACAAGAATATTTTGGCTTTCTAATATCTTAGGTAAGATTGAAGAATTGAAATATGGCAACACTCTTTCAGCAGTATCTTTAAGACTTTCGCCGCCAGGAGGCGGAATATCATAAGACCTTCTCCATATGTGAACTTGTTTTTCACCCCATTCTTTTCTAGCATCGTCTTTATTTAAACCAGCTAAATCTCCATAATCTCTTTCATTTAAAGCTTGATCTTTAATAACTTCAATATGCGTTTGATCAATCTCCTTGAGAATCATTTGACCAGTAATTTGTGCTCGCTTTAAAGCTGAAGTAAACATCATGGAGAATTTAATATCCCTTTCTTTGATAAGGTTGCCAGCATTCGCTGCTTCTTTTTCTCCAGCAGGAGTTAGTCCTGGATTTTTCCATCCTGTAAATAGATTTTTAGCATTCCATTCACTCTGCCCGTGACGAACAAGAACTAAAAAATTTTGATCTTTCATAATATAAACCTCACCAATAAATATATTTTAAGCGATAATAGGCAAATGCTAGAATTCAATTTATTTTTAATAGACTATTGGTACTTTTCTGTTCCTTTATTTCTTTCAATTATTTTATGGTTCCGCTCGGAAACAACACGAGGCGGGAATCGAATCGACTGTAATAAGCTAACTAATTTGGTCAATAAAGAATCTGCGTGCTTGGTAGATGTTAGACCAAGGAGTGAATTTGAAGCTGGAGCCATCGCTGGATCTGTGAACATTCCATTCGATGAACTTGAAAATAGAAACGATGAATTATTAAAACAAAAAGAAAATCCTATTGTGTTAGTTTGTAAAATGGGAAGAAATGCAGCATTAGCTGGTGAAAAAATGCAAACTTATGGCTACAAAAAAACTCATGTTTTGCAGGGCGGTATTTCAACTTGGCAGCAAGAGGGATTGCCTTTAGTAAAAGTAAAATAGCTTATGAATTTCTATAATAAATTTTATATCCTTGTCTTCGCCTTTCTAATTTTAGATAGTGCAGCAGATGAGTTAACAATCAATCTTTTGGGGCAAACGAAAGAGGGAGTATTATCTCTAGCTATTTATAATGATGCAGATGCATATACTCAATCTGTAAAAGGTGAGAAGCGATCTGAAGAAGGAGTCTTTCAGGGTATAGAGTCTTATATCGAACTCAAGGAGAATCATGAGTTTGTTATCAATCTTCCAGAGGGCGAATATGCAATCGCACTTTTTGTAGATACTAATAAAAATTCCAAAATAGATAAAAATTTTCTTGGTATTCCAAAAGAACAATTTGGTTTTTCAAATAATGCTATGGGAAGATTATCAGCACCTTCTTTTGAGCAAGCTAAGTTTCAAGTTCAGGGAAGTACCTTGCAAAATATTCAGTTGAAATAATTTAATCATGAAAGATGTAACGATATATACAACGAAAACTTGTCCATTCTGCTATAAAGCAAAAAGTCTGCTAAAAAAACTGGATATTCACTTTAAAGAAATATCTGTTGATTTTAATTCTGAGCTAAGAGCCGATATGGCCTCAAGAGCTGGTAAAACCTCCGTTCCTCAGATTTGGTTTGGCGATGATCATATTGGAGGATGCGATGACTTGCATGCTCTTCATGATGCGGGCAATTTGTTAGATGCTTTAGGTTAAGGTTGTTGAGCTTTTATTTTTTTTGTAAGAGTATTTCTTCCAAGACCTAAAACTTTGGCGGCTTCTTGTTTTTTTCCACCAGTTTTCTCTAAGGCAAAATCAATCATGACTTTATCTAATGTTGGTTCAATTATTTCAAGCATATTCTCAGATTTGCTTTGATATATTTCACTCAGCCATTGAGAAAATCCTGATTGCCAATCATCACCTGGGGTTTGAGAGGGTTGATCACTGCTAATAATTTCACCAGGTAGGTCTTCTAATTTTACGTTCTGAGTAGGCGCCATTAGGGCGATCCAATAACAAATATTCTCTAACTGCCTTACATTTCCAGGCCAATCATATTGGGTCAATGCAAGGAGAGCTTCTGGAGAAAGCACTTTTGGTTCATCTAGCAATGAATCAGCATGCCTTTTTAAAAAAGCAGAAGATAAGTCACCAATATCTTCTTTCCTGTGTCTTAGTGGCGGCACGTCGACCCTAATAACATTGAGCCTGTAGTAGAGATCTTCTCTAAATGAACCAGAAGCCACCAATGACTCTAGACTTTGATGAGTGGCTGCTAAAATTCGAACATCTACTTTGATAGGTTTATCCCCACCTACTCGAAAAAATTCTTTATTTGATAATACTCGTAATAATCGTGTCTGAGTCTCTAGGGGCATATCCCCAATTTCATCAAGAAATAGAGTGCCACCATTTGCTTGTTCAAACCTACCGATTCTTTGTTCAACAGCACCAGTGAAGGCTCCCTTTTCATGTCCAAATAATTCTGATTCAATTAATTCTTTTGGAATATCAGCCATGTTTAAGGCTATGAATGGCATATCATGTCTCGGGCTATTTTTATGCAATGATTTAGACACTAGTTCTTTGCCGGTGCCAGACTCCCCTTGAATAAGAACTGTGGCATTTGTATTAGCAAGTTTACCAATTGATCTAAAAACAATTTGCATTGAAGGCGCAGAACCAATGATTTCTGATTTAGAAACTTTTTTTGGTTTAGCTTCTTTGTGTTCCTCGAGAGCTTTTTTTACTGTGATAATAGCTTCTTCTAAATCAAAAGGTTTTGGAATATATTCAAAAGCACCACCACCATATGCGTCTATTGCAGCCTGCATATCTGTAAAAGCAGTCATGATAATTACTGGTAATTTGTCATAATTATTTTTGATGTGTTTTAAAAGATCGTAGCCATGCATGCCTGGCATTTTTATATCTGAAATTATTAGATCTGGTTTGTCTTCGCTTAAAGCATCAATTAATGCTTCTCCATCAGCAAAGGTTACAATTTCAAGACCAGCACTCTTAAGGCCTTCTTCGAGAACCATACGAATAGCCTCGTCATCATCAGCGATCCATATCTTAGGCACTTTTAGCTCCATTAATATTATTACTTGAAATAGGTATTAAAATAGAAAACATTGTCTGATCATTTTTTCGATCAAATGATATCGCTCCTCCATGAATCCGAACGATATCTTGTGAAATAGATAGCCCGATTCCAGATCCATTTTCCTTGCCAGATATCATAGGAAAAAAAATTTGGTCTTTAATTTCTGCGCTTATTCCGGGCCCATTATCTCTAACAATTATTTCAGCCAAAGTATTATGAACGGTTCCATTGATTGGTTGTCGGTATGAGATTTTAGTTTGAATTCCGAGGCAGGGCTCTTCAGCAAAATTCGTGCATGCGTGTACAGCATTCTGTGTAATATTTATTAAAGCTTGTATAAATAAATTTTTATCACCATATATTTCAGGAATGCTTGGATCATAATCTCTATCTATAGTTAAGTTTTCTAGCGATTCAGCATTACTCAATGCTAATACTCTTTGCAAAGATTCATGAAGATTAAAATATTCAAAAGTTGGTTTCTTTGCAGGAGTTAATATCCTAGTAACAATCTCATTTAGTCTGTCTGTTTCTTCTTCTATTATTTTTAAGAATTTTTTAGAAAAATCATCAACATATTTTGATTTTAAAATTTGCGCACTACCCTTAATTCCTGACAAAGGGTTCTTGACTTCGTGTGCTAAAGTCCTTGCTAAGCCAGCTGCAATTTTTTGTGTTGAAAAACTTCTTGTCGAATCAATAATTTTATTGAGATTATCAATGCTTACGGCTTCTATAAAAATTAGATTCTTTTTCTCTGAAAAAGTAATTGTTAGGTCAACTGTCCTTACCGCACCAGATTGATGAACAATCTCGAAATCTCTTCTTGTAACAGAGCCTGAATTATCTCTAGTTTTTTTTAGAATTTCATTTATTTGGAATCCCGTTTCTTCGTTCAATAATGATGAAATTGATTTATCTTCGAATTTTGAAGAGTCACCAATCCAGTTTGCAGCTTTTGCTGCATCGTTAATCCATAGGAGTTTGAAATCATCTCCATGTAGAATGATGATTTCTGTATTCAAGTTATCAAATGCTTTAAATTCTGAGTAATCCATAAAATAGACTTAAAAAACAAAGCCCTCTTTGAGGGAGGGCTTTTTATATTTCTCTGTATTAGAGCTATTCAATATTTAGATTATTTAGTTAGCGTTCCAACAATGTGAGCTAATATTTTATAAGGATCTGCATTTGAGGCTGGCCTTCTATCTTCTAGATAACCATTCCAATTATGTTCGACTGTATATACAGGGATTCTTATGCTCGCTCCTCGATCGCTTACCCCATAAGAGAATTGATCGATACTTTGTGTTTCATGAAGGCCAGTTAATCTCATATCATTATCAGAGCCATAAGCCGCAATTCCTTCTTGATGAACTTCACCAAGCTTGTCACACATAGATGAAAATAATTCCTCTGAACCACGAGATCTCATCTCGTCGTTGGAGAAGTTAGTGTGCATACCAGAACCGTTCCAATCACCGGTTTTAGGCTTTGGATGGATATTTACTCCAACACCATACTCTTCAGCAATCTTATAAAGCATATACCTACTTACCCATAGATCGTCTGCTGCTTTGATACCCTTGCCAAGGCATTGATATTCCCATTGTCCTAGTGCAACTTCAGCATTAGTTCCTGTTAATGTAATTCCGAGGTCTAAACACGCTTGAAGATGATGATCTGATATTTCTCTGCCAACAACATTTCCTGCACCTACACCACAATAAAAGTCGCCTTGCGCTCTTGGCTCACCATTTTCCCATCCAAGTGGCTCTCCAGTTTCTGGGTCTGTAAAGAAAAACTCTTGCTCAAATCCAAACCACCATTCGTCTGTTACAACTTCTTCTGCTGCAGCGCGAAAGTTAGTTGGATGAGTGGTGTGATCGGCTGATTGAACCTGCGTCATAACTAAATCATGACCATGAGGATTTTCATATGTTTGAACCGGTAGAAGCAAACAGTCTGAACTACCACCTTCAGCTTGTTGTGTTGATGATCCATCAAAAGACCAATCTGGGGGCGTGCTTGCATCAGTAGCTTTAACCTTGCTCCTCATTGAGGGTTCTGGTTGATATCCATCAAGCCATATATATTCATAAGTTTTATATTTTGACATTCTATTTCTCCTAAAAATTTTTAAGTACTTACTTATACACATGCAACATTAATGCCAATATATTTGCACATAAATTGTGCAAATAATGAGTAATTATAGGGCAATTAATAATAATATGCACTTTATTAGTGCATATTTAGAAAATTCTGTATTTTTAGAATATAGGACTCAAAATCTTCGAAGGAATGATTTCCTCCAAATGTAACGTCAATCTGACTAGCGGAAAAGTACTCAATTGCAAGTTTATAATCAAGGACTTCATCTCCTGACTGAACCAGAGTCATGAAATTCTTATGTTTTTTTAAGCTCTTAATTTGTTTGTTCATTACGCCTAACCAGTTCAACTGATCTTGATCAATAATAAACTTTTCTCCAGTTGAGTAGTTTTGATTTTCACCAAGATATTCAGACATGTCTATTGGAGGAATCGCTGGATTTATATTCACACATAAAAGATTATATTTTTCTGCAAAATATGTTCCAAAAAACCCCCCCAACGAACTTCCAATAATTGAAGTAGGAGATTCTGTTTTAATTATTTCTTCAATCTGCTGATAGGCAATTTTAATATTATTATTCAAATTAGGAATTAAGATCTTGGTTGAGCTAGTATTTTTTTTAACAAAAGATTCAATTACTTTTGCTTTAGATGAATCTGCTGATGAGGCAAATCCATGGAGATATAAAATTTTAGTCATTCAAAAAATTTATTTCTTTTGCTTCTACTGCTCCATTTAAAAATATGTTTTCAAGCCACTCAGTGAGAATTCTATTTTGTTGATATTTTTCATCTTGCGATTGTGAGAATGGAGAGGGTACAAAAAATGGAACAGGTTTTTCTTGTTGATAAGAAATTACCTCTGCTAACTTTGCATCAATGTAAATATTTATTCTTAGTATAAAATTCACTAGGGTCGAATCTTTATTTTTAAATTTTGCCTCGATCATAAGAGTATGTGGCGTCCTTGAGATTACTAAAAATTCAGCTTCATTTTTTTGTTCAAGATTTAGAATTTCAAATGTGTATGTATCATTTTTAAAATCACATAGAATTTTTCTTAACCTAGAGAAATTTGCACTGCATGTTGTTAAATGATTTTTTGTTTTTAAACTCTTGTACATTTATTTGATTCTATAATCATTGTTAAATGGTGTATAGGATTTGCATGCCTCAATATAATTTTCAATTTGAGTCCTTTCTGATTTACAAAAATCACTGACTGCTTCTCCAAAATCCTCTCTTAAAAAATAATGAAAAGATGAGCTTAAGTGTGGTTGAAAGCCTCTCCTGATTTTATGTTCTCCTTGAACTCCTGGATCAAAAAATTTGAGATTATTTTTAATGCAATATTCTATGCCCTGATAGTAACAGCATTCGAAATGCAGATTTTTTATTTTTGAAGTTGCTCCCCAATGCCTGCCATATAAAGTATTGCTACCTTCAAAACACAATGATGCACCGATTGGTTCTCCCGCAATTTCAGCAAAGAAAATTACTGGTTTAACTATTTGATTTACGGTATTAATTAATCTAAAAAATTCCTTATTTAAATATGGATTTTGAGCTCTTTCGTAATAGGTCTTTTGATAAAATATATAAAATAAATTCCAATCCTCATCAGTAATTTCATTATGTTTTTTACACTTAAATTCAATGCCTAGTTTAGAAATGCTTTTTCGTTCTTTACGGATAGTTGCTCTTTGGCGAGAAGTAAATATAGATAGAAAATTATCAAAATCAATAAAATTTTCATTCTTCCAAGTAAATCTATAATTGTATCTTTCAACAAAATTTCTTTCTCTTAAGACACTCTTCCCTGATTCATTGGGGAAAAGAATATGCCAGGATTCTATTTCCTCTGTTTCCATTTTTTTAATACCGGCATCAATAAGATTTAACTTAGATTTATCATCCTTGGCTAAAATCCTATCTCCTTCACAAGGGGTGAAAGGAATGGCTGTTAGTAATTTTGGATAATAATTTCTACCAGCTCTATTTAATGCATTTGCCCACTGATGATCAAAAATGAATTCTCCATAGCTATTAAATTTTTTATATAAAGGAAGAAAACTGATTAATTTTTTATTTTTGATTTCGCCAATATGATTTGGAATCCAGCCAGATTTTTCTGATGCAGAATTACTTTGTTCCATTGCTCGTAAATATGAAAAATCTTCAAAAGGATTATTAGCTTTTATTGAATAAAGCTTTTCTTGTAAATCAATCTTTTTGATTTCAGATAACATTCAATTAGATTATCAGAAAACAAAATATAGAGAGAATGAGTAAATATAAAGATGCCCAATGATTATTTTTGAAAGCTAGCAAAAATTTTTTTTGCGAAGCCAGCTGATGCTGATAAAAATAAAAGCCACTTAATAATATTATTCCTATGTACCAAGCGAATGAGAGTTCTGCTTTCAATCCCACGATGAGAAAAAGGTTAATCACAGTAAATTGTAGAATTGCAATTACCAATAAAGTTTTTGATCCCCACCATAGGGGAGTCGAACGGATGCCTAATTTTTTATCATCTTCTATGTCACACAATCCATAGAAGGAGTCGAAGGCAATAGTTTTTGCCGCGATGGCAAAGTAGAGAAAAATCATCGTTGGATTATTTAATTCATTTGTCATTGCGTAGACAATAATTGTAGGATTGAAAGTTAGGCCAAGAAAAATCTGAGGCCCAATAAAAAATCTCTTTGTCAGAGGATATAAAACTATCATCAACCCAAAGCAGATACTTATAAAAATAGTATTTGTGTTGGTTAAGCTCAGTAACATCAAGCTGAGAACACCAAGCGCAACAAAAACAGCCCAACTTTCCGATATTGAGAGCTTTTTACTGGGTATTGGCCTTGTTTTTGTTCTTTCTACGTCTCCATCAAGGTCTTGATCCCAAATATCATTGATTACACAGCCCGCAGATCTTACTAAGATGCTTCCTGTAATAACAATTAATAAATGCGAGTATTCAAAATTGCCGTTTGTACTAATTACTAAAGCTAATAATGCTGGCCAAAGTAATAGGTATATGCCGATTGGCTTATCAAGACGCATCAATTCGATAATAGCTATTCTCTTATTCATGGCGACAAAAATACTTCCATAACGCTTAAGGGGTATCCTCGAACAAGATAATGTGTCCTTCTTCCCCAAACCACTTCTTTATCAGGAGTTTGAAATTGCGCAAACTCACGATGTGTTTTGATAAATAGCTCGCTTTGAAAAAGTAAATCGCCTAATGGCTTTGATCCAATACTCCCTAATCCAGGATATCCTTTTGATGAGGTTTGATTGGGGATAATACTTCTTGCATAGACAAGAGGCTCCGAGTCACCATATAGGATCACTTCTCTTATCCGGACTTTTTGAGAAGGAATGTTAAGAGCCAAATACTCTTCATCCTCTGCATTACCAATATCATCACTTAATATTTTTAGTTTAAATTTGGAATCTGATGAAATTTTTGCAGTAATTGAACCTTCTTCATTTAACCACTCAAGAATATTTTGTTTTTTCAAACAGCTTTTTAGTTGAGCGTTATTCAACCAATTATTAATTCTTTTTGCTTGCATGAATTAGATCTATAAAATCTGATATTATAGCCTGCTTAATTTTCATTAAATGAGACTTTTTAAGTCAGATTAACTAAGAGAGATAAAATGGAATATAAAAAATGGGAATGCATTGTATGTGGACTAATATATGATGAAGAATTGGGTTGGCCAGATGATGGTATTGCTCCAGGAACAGCCTGGGATGATGTTCCGGATGATTGGTTATGCCCTGATTGTGGAGTCGGTAAAGAAGACTTTGAAATGACAGAAATTTAATGATTGATACGCCAAAAAACTTAACAAGAAACATACTTATTGGTCTGCTTCTAGGTTTTGTTGCTGGCTCTTTTCTTTTTTATACAGACTTCTTTTCAAGCTCAGTTGATGCTTTTGTAGAAAAATATATCTTCAAGATGGGTGGAGATATCTTCATGAATCTTCTCAAGTTATTGGTTGTGCCTTTAGTTTTTTTCTCTTTGGTGACAGGCATTTCCTCTCTCGGAAGCTCACAGTCTTTAGGGAAACTTACTTTTAAAACCGTAGGCTTTTATTTACTAACTACTGGGATCGCTGTTTCTTTGGCACTTATAGCAGGCTCTTTCTTTCAGCCCGGTTCCAATTATTCATCCGATATAGCTATGGCTGCACCAAGTTCATTGCCTCAAGGGCAGGGAATTTACTCAACCATTGTTGGAATCTTTCCTTCAAACATCATCCAAGCAATGGCAGAAAATCAGATGCTGGCGATTGTATTTTTTAGCATTATTTTTGGGCTAGCTTTAAATAAAACGAATCATTTAACAGGAAATTTAAGCGATTCATTTGCTAAATTAAATACAGTATTTCTTCAGCTGATAGTGATGATCATGAGCTTTGCTCCATTTGGAGTTTTTTGTCTAATTGGAAAGTTTGTGATCGCTGACGGTCTTGATATTTTCCAAGACGTTTTAGCATACGTAGTTTTGTTAATCGCTCTTCTTTTATTTCATGCAGCTTTTACCTATTCAATATTTTTAAAGTTTATCGGAGGATTAAATCCATTAACTTTTTTCAGTAAGATGAAAGATGTTGCTTTATTTGCATTCTCTACTTCATCAAGCGCTGCAACTATTCCAGTAACTCTTAGAACAGTAAATCAAGACTTAGGCGTAAATCAAAATGTTGCCTCTTTTGTGGTGCCTGTTGGCGCTACGATTAACATGGATGGAACTGCGATTATGCAAGGTTTAGCAACGGTCTTTATCGCTCAAATGTCTGGAATTGACTTAACCTTGTTTCAATACGTTCAAGTTGTATTGTTAGCAGTAGCAACTTCAATCGGAACAGCTGCTGTTCCATCGGCCGGAACTATTACTTTGATCATAATTCTGCAGCAATTTAATCTACCACTTGAGGCAATAGGGATCATTCTTGCAGTTGATAGAGTACTAGATATGCTCAGAACATCAGTCAATGTTACCGGCGATGCAGCAATTGCATGTATAGTTGCGAAAACAGAGAATCAATTGGATGAAAATATTTTCAATTCAAAGGCTTAATTACTAATTAAATCCAATTTTATTTGATAAAATCTAACGCTTGTTTATAGGAGAGAAAGGATGAATATATTAATTGCCCCAGCATTGGGTGTTTTTGGTCTGATAGCTGCTTTTGTGGTGTTCAGTTTGGTCATGCGTTATTCAGATGGAACTGATCAGGTCAAAAAGATTGGTGATGAAATTCATAAGGGCGCAATGAAGTTCATGAAAACTGAATACACCTATTTATTAATTTTTGTTGCCGTATTAGTAGTATTAGTTGCAACTTTTCTTACGATTCAATCAGCAATTGCAGTCGTAGTTGGTGCTGCCTGCTCTTCTTTAGCAGGATTTATTGGGATGTACGCAGCAACAAAAGCAAATGTTAGAACTGCAACTGCAGCTCAACAAGATGGTGCAGCCGCAGCATTAAGTGTTTCTTTTTATGGCGGTTCGGTCATGGGATTATGTGTAGCCTCTCTTGGCTTAATTGGTTTAGGTGGCCTCTTCTATTTCTTTAGTGAATCTCATGTTCATGCACTAGAGGGATTTGGAATGGGCGCATCAGTGGTAGCGTTATTCTCTCGTGTTGGTGGAGGTATTTTTACTAAGAGTGCAGATGTTGGAGCAGATCTCGTGGGTAAGATTGAAGCAGGAATTCCTGAAGATGATCCAAGAAATCCAGGTGTTATTGCAGACAACGTTGGCGATAACGTTGGCGATGTAGCGGGCATGGGCTCAGATATTTTTGAATCTTATTGTGGGTCAATGATTGCTTCTATTGCCATAGCTTACACTTTAGGTTCCAAAGAAATGATGATGTTTCCATTGGCTTTAACTTCAATAGGGTTAATAGCTTCTATTATTGGAATCGTAATAGTTAAATTACAGTCCGCTAAAGCGCCTGCAAGTGCCTTGCGCTCAGGAACTCTTTTAGCTCCTGCAATCTTTATTGTGATGGCATATTTTTTAACAAACAGCATAGCTGGAGTTTCTATGAATGTTTGGTGGGCTGTGGTATGCGGTGCAGTGGGTGGAGTCCTGATTGGATTAATTACTGAGTACTATACAGGTGGAGACCCTGTGAAAAAGATTGCTGAATCAGGTGAAACTGGACCTGCAACCGTTATGATTTCTGGTCTTTCAGTTGGAATGCAATCCGTTGTAATTCCTATATTAGTTTTAGCAACAATTATTTTAATTTCAACAACTCTTTCAGGGGTTTATGGAGTGGGTATTGCTGCTGTCGGAATGCTTTCAACAGTTGGGATAACTATGGCAATTGATGCGTATGGTCCTGTTGCAGATAACGCTGGTGGTATTGCTGAGATGGCTGGTATGGGGGAAGATGTAAGAGAGATTACAGATTCTTTGGATGAGCTTGGAAATACAACAGCAGCTATTGGTAAAGGATTCGCAATTGGAGCTGCAGCTTTAGCAGCACTTGCAATCATTTCTGCATTTTCTGCAGTTGTAAGTCTTAATTTCGGAGAAGCATTTACGTTATCTTTAGGTCAACCAATTGTGTTGGTGGGAATGTTCATTGGGATTTGTATTCCATTCCTAATCTCTTCAATCACTATGACAGCCGTTGGAGATGCTGCATTTGAAATGATCAATGAAATTCGAAGGCAGTTCAGAGAAATTGACGGTTTAATGGAAGGTAATGCTGATCCTGATTCAGAAAAATGTGTTGAGATAGCAACTAAAGCTGCCCTTAAGAAAATGATGCTACCTGGTGTTATTGCCGTAGCAATGCCTGCAGTTGTTGGGTTTGGATTAGGTGCAATGGCTTTAGGTGGAATGCTTGCTGGTGGTCTTTTAGGTTGTGTTGCACTGGCTCTGTTTATGGCAAATGCTGGTGGCGCATGGGACAATGCTAAGAAATATGTCGAGAAGGGCAACTATGGTGGAAAGGGTTCTGATACTCATGCTGCAGTTGTTGTTGGAGATACCGTTGGCGATCCATTCAAAGATACTTCCGGACCTTCAATGAACATCCTAATTAATGTGATGGCGATTGTGAGTTTAGTCATAGCTCCGTTATTAACATTGAATGGAATGTTGTAAAACTTACTTCAACTAAAAATAAGAAACCCGCAATAGCGGGTTTTTTTATTTCTAATTTAATTTAGGGTTTTAGTATGATAATCTCATTTGGAGAGGTAAAAATATGAATCAAACAGCACTATTGGCACCAGTTCTAGCATTGGTGCTTTGGACTTTTACAATTTTCTTAGTGATGGCTTTTGGCAGGCTCAGATCTATGGACAATCCTCAGGATGCAGCTCATACAAAAGATCTAAAAGGGGCAATGCCTGCTTGGGTTGAAAGGACGGGGGATAACTATAATCATCTTTTTGAGCAGCCCGTTGCATTTTATGTGGT
>CAYVYQ010000024.1:0-13874 GCA_964455855.1 uncultured Gammaproteobacteria bacterium | reverse complement strand
ATGAGTGAGTTATACAACATAAGCGTTAAAGACATTGAAATGAATTCAGTGGATTTAAGTAATTACAAAGGCAAAACACTATTAATTGTGAATGTTGCTAGTAAATGTGGGTTTACTCCTCAATACAAAGACCTGCAAAGTCTTTATGAGAAATATAGAGATCAAGGATTGGAGGTACTTGGCTTTCCATGCAATCAATTTGGAGCTCAAGAATCTGGGACCAATGAAGAAATTCAATCGTTTTGTGATCTTACATTCAATGTCTCATTTAAGATGTTTGATAAAATTGAGGTCAATGGATCAAATGCCAGCCCTTTGTTTAAATATTTAAAACATGAATCTCCTGGAATTCTAGGCACCGAAGCAGTGAAATGGAATTTCACTAAATTTCTTGTAAATAAAGATGGTCAGGTCGTCAAAAGATTTGCGCCTAAAGATGGTGAGTCAGCCATCGAATCTGAGTTACAAAAAATTCTATAAGCTAAATCTTTAAACTCATCAGCAAAGCATCCTCTTTGGGTGTGCCACTGTAATAGTTGGGACGAATAGCATCCTTAAAAAATCCCCTCTTCTCATATAGAGCAATTGCAGGAAGATTAGAAACTCTCACTTCCAGTGAGATCACCTTCACACCCATTGTTTTGTTTTGAAAAATAATTTTTTGCAGCAGCTTATCTCCCAGTCCCCTGCCTTGATGATTTGGATGAATGGCAATATTTAATAAATGTGATTCGGGAATTATTGGAGAATATATAGCAAATCCTAAAATATTATTTTCTTCTTGAAGTACCACAGAGTAGTGACCAACTTCCATTGAGGATATAAATTGAGCTTCCGTCCATGGCATCTGATTGGTCTTATTTTCAATCTCTAAAATAGCCGAAATATCGTCCAAGCTGGCAGGTCTGATTGAAATAGTCATTTAAGAAGACTGTAAAGGCTTGAGCTTGCTCCAAAGATCTTTTTTGAGGCTAGGATTAGATAGCATTGACTCTAATGAAGGTGAAATAATGAAATTTATGTCACCTATAGGATTCTCCAGATCAAAAAATACTAATGCAGCTTTAAGAGAAGAGGTGTCTTGAAAAAATGTTTTATCAAGTGGGTCTGCAGTTGAAGAAGTAATGACTCCTTGGGAGGCTGATTCCCTGACTCCATGAATTGCCTCAATGATACCTTCAAGTAAGTTTCTCTCTTTTTCTGAGTATTCATCTACAGAATTAAGATGTAATGTTAGAATATTGTCCTTTTGAAAGAAGTGGATGTTGATTTCAGCATTTACAGAAGGATTTGTTGCATCCTCAAATAGAGGAATGCCAATTTTAGAGAGAATATATTGAGATTTATTTGATAGCATCACAGAAGCAATCATGAAAGATTTAATAAAAAAATACAAACCTTTTGAGCCTATTCCTTTAAAGGGAAGAGATTGGCCAAACAAGGTAATTCAATCAGCTCCTAGATGGTGTTCTGTTGATTTGCGTGATGGCAATCAAGCTCTCATTGAGCCAATGGGGCATGAAAGAAAAAAACGAATGTTCAAACTGCTTTGTGATCTTGGGTTTAAAGAAATTGAAGTGGGTTTCCCTGCTGCCTCAGAAACAGATTTTGAATTTGTTCGATGGTTAATAGAAGAGAAGAAAATACCATCAGATGTCACAATCCAAGTCCTAACCCAGGCACGCGATCATATAATTGAAAGAACTTTTGAATCTCTTCAAGGAGCCTCTCAAGCTATTGTTCATTTTTATAATTCAACTTCCACCCTGCAAAGAAAAGTTGTCTTTGATCAAGATAAAGAGGGCATAAAAAAAATAGCAACTGACGGCGCATCGCTGGTCAAAAAACTAGCATTAGCTAATCCCGAAACAAAATGGTCTTTTGAATACTCTCCTGAGAGTTTTACTGGTACTGAACTAGATTATGCAGCAGAAGTTTGTGATGCTGTGGTAGATATCTTAAAAGATGTTTCATCAGAAAAAATCATCATTAATCTTCCAGCAACTGTGGAGATGGCGACGCCAAATATCTACGGTGATCAAATAGAGTGGATGAATGAAAACTTAAAAAATCGTGAAAGTATTTCTCTCTCATTGCATCCTCATAATGATCGTGGAACGGCAGTTGCAGCCTCTGAGTTTGGCCTCATGGCTGGTGCTGATAGGGTTGAAGGCACTTTGTTTGGGAATGGAGAGAGAACTGGTAACGTGGACATAGTAACAATCGCACTCAATTTACTCACCCAAGGAATAGATCCAGAGCTTAATTTCTCAGATATTAACGCGGTTATCAGAGAGGTTGAATATTGCAATCAACTTCCAGTTCACCCAAGGCATCCTTATGCGGGAGATCTTGTATTCACAGCTTTTTCTGGGTCTCATCAAGATGCAATCAAAAAAGGCTTGAATGCTCTTGAGAAATCAAACAAGCCAGAATGGGAGGTCCCCTATTTGCCGATTGATCCAGCAGATCTTGGAAGATCCTATGAGGCAGTTGTAAGAATAAATTCACAATCAGGCAAGGGTGGAATAGCATTTATTCTTGAAAAAGACCACGGGGTTTCTCTGCCTCGAAGACTGCAAATTAATCTGAGTGAAAAAGTGCAAAAGGTTGCAGATGAAACTGGCAAAGAAGTCATGTCTAGAGATATATGGAAAGTGTTTGAAAAAAACTATATTACTTTTGCAGGAAAGCTCGAACTAATTAATTATGCTCTTTCCTCAACAGAGGATTCCTCAGGAATTACTTCAGATAAAGTGGAAATTACGTTAAAAGACAATAAAGATGAAGTTAATCTTTCAGGCGTTGGCGGAGGTCCAATTGAAGCTTTTGTATCTGCGGTTAACAAGCATTTTGCAACATCAATTACTGTGTCTGATTACCACCAACATTCAGTTACCTCAGGCGCTGATGCAAAAGCCGCTGCATTCATTGAATTAACTCTTGAAGGTAAAAATGAGTGGGGAGCTGGCATTGATGGCAATACTGTCAAGGCATCTTTTCAAGCCATTGTAGCGGGATTAAATAAACTAATTACTTGAAGTCAGGTTCGCGCTTTTCTAGGAAAGCTTTAACCCCTTCCATGTTTTCTGCAGATCCAAAAATATTATTTTGCGCCTCTGCCTCTGCATTGAAGGTTTCATCATATGTTTGGGTTAAAGCATCGTTCATCAATTTTTTTGTCAATGATAATGCTTGTGGTGATCTCTTAGCTAAATGTTCAGCCCATTTTTTTGTTTCGGCCGTCAAATCATCTAATTCCACCACTTTATTAGTTATGCCCATAGCCAAACAATCTGCAGAAGTTATTTTCTTTGCTTCAATTGCATATTCTAAAGCGCGCGCATAACCAATTGCTCTGGTGAGAAGGAAGCTGAGCCCGCCATCAGGAACTAATGCAATATTGCTAAACACAGACATAATGTATGCATCTTTAGCCATAATTCTTAAATCACAGGCCATAGCCAAGGCAGCTCCAATACCAGCAGCAGCTCCATTGATTGAACCAATGACTGGTTTTGGCATTTCAATAATATTCTTTAAAAATGGATGATAACCTCTTAACAAAGCATCCTTTGTATCTGACCAGGATGCCTCTCTTTCAGTTAAATCAGCGCCAGCAGAAAAGCCTCTGCCCTCTCCGGTTATGACCAATACTCTAATTTCTGAGTCATTTTTTACTATTTCAGTTGCATCTCCCATATCCCAAATCAGCTGCTCATTAAATGCATTCATCATTTTTGGACGATTAATCGTAATAGTTGCTACCCTATTTTCAACATCAAGGCTTATAGTTTCATAACTCATATTTTTCTCCGAATTGATTGATTATTTCTTATTTAAGACTAAATCACCATCACAAAAAGTTAAAAAAGCACTCTTTTGATCATTATCTGCTCTTGACCAATGAACTTGAGTTTTTGCGCTGGGATTGGAATAAATAAATGCTTTTAAAATTTCGCCAATGATTTTTTTATTTGGCATAGCCACATTATTGGCTTTTATCCAATATCTAATGACTTCTTTACAAGTGTCTTCTTCAAGCTCAAGCAAAAATATCCTCTGCAATTTAGAGTCCTTTATCTTTTCGCCAAATTGCTTATCAAGCAAAAAATCATGAACTTTTTTGTGTTTTGAAACTAGTTCGGCTGTTTGTTGAATTTGTAAACTTGCATTAGGCCAGCGACTTGAAGCCCTCTTAAGTAATTCATTACGAATATAGTTACGATCTTGATGATCATCAAAATTGGTTTCATCGGTAATAAATTCAATATTGTTAGCTGATAAGTATTGAGAGAGATCAGCTTTAGAGTAACCAAGCAAGGGTCTTAAAATGACGCCCTTTCCTAAGGGCCGTTTTTTCATTGGTCCTTGGAGACCATCTAAGCCTGTTCCTCGAAAAAGTCTAAATAAAATTGTTTCGGCTACATCATCTGCATGATGGGCCATTAACAACTGATCATTGGGTTGAAGTGCTTCTTGAAAAATCTTATATCTCGCATTTCTTGCAGCTGATTCAAGGCCCGATTTTTTTATATTTATATTCACAACATAACTTTGATAATCAATATTTCTTTCTCGGCAAAATATTTTGCAGTGATCCTCCCATGAATCTGAATGTTTGCTTAATGAGTGATTTATATGAATAGCAGAAAGATGTCCATGCAACAATCCTTGCTGAGTGAGCTCATAACAAAAGTGCAAAAGTGCAGAAGAATCTCCGCCACCACTGAAGGCTACAATTATATTTTTATTAGGATCAACTAAATCAAAAAAAACTTTTGGATCAAACAAAATCAGGCACCAATTTTGAGCAAGCGCTGATAACGTCTTTGAAGTAACTCCTCTTGAGAGAATTTTGATAGCTCTGCTATGTTTGTTAATAAAGATGATTTAATGTTCGCTGAAACTGCATCGTAGTCTTGGTGCGCTCCACCAATTGGTTCCACAATAATCTCATCAACGATACCTATATTTTTTAAATCGCTTGCTCCAACTTTCATAGCTTCTGCAGCTTCCGGGGCTTTGTCTGAATCTCGCCAAACTATTGAAGCGCATGCTTCGGGAGAAGCAACAGAATAAGTACCATATTCTAATATAGCAATATGATCACCCACACCCAGTGCCAGGGCTCCCCCTGAGCCTCCCTCTCCAGAAACTACAACTAAGATTTTTGTTTTTAAACTGGACATAACAGCAAGATTTCTAGCAATTGCTTCACTCTGCCCTCTTTCTTCACCCTCTACGCCCGGGTATGCCCCAGCTGTATCAATGAAAGTAATAACAGGCATATTAAATCGCTCGGCAAGCTGCATCAGTCGCTTGGCTTTTCTATAACCTTCTGGCTGTGGCATCCCAAAGTTTCTTTTAACTTTTTCATCAGTATCTCGACCTTTTTCATGCCCGATGATCATGACCGGTATGCCTTCCAATTTTGCAATACCCCCAACCAATGAGGCGTCATCACCAAACTGACGATCGCCATGCAGCTCTTCAAATTCATCAAAGATTCTCTCAATAAAATCTAGTGTATGCGGCCTGTTAGGATGTCTTGCAACCTGAACTTTTTGCCATGTAGATAACTTAGAATAAATTTTCTTTGTCAGGGCAGCTTGTTCAGACTTTAACTTATCTATCTGAGGTAAAAGCTCAGGACTATCTGAAGCAGCCAATTGCAATGCTTCTATCTTCTCAGCAACTTCTGCTATTGGTTTTTCAAAATCTAAAATATTAATACTCATTTATTTAATTTAATCGCCTCATCGCCAAACATATCCTTTAGTATTTTGATATTTTCTGATGAAGGCATAAGTTTAAATTCATCGCCAAGCTCTATTATAGCCTCAGAGTCCTCATGTAGAATTTTTAAATGTATTTTGCAATTTCCATGCTTCCAGAAGTCTCCATTCAAATTTTTTAAATTTGTCATATTCGATTGAATAGAATCATTGGGTAGATTTCTTGCGTCTATCAAGATGGATTTATTGCCTTGGCTCATTTGTGATTCTAACGAAGACACAGATCCCACTTTCATCTTATACATTCTCCGATTTAATTCCTTAGACTTATAATCATCAATCTCAACCGAACCAGCAAAAATAAGGATAGAGTTCGCTTTCAATAATAAATGATGCTTCTCTAGAACGTCTGTGCTGATTGTTCCCTCCATAGTGCCTGTGCCATCGTCAAAACTGATAAAAGCAATTTGTTTGTTTGAACGATCCCTGATCTGTCTATATGAATTTAATAAACCAACTATTTTTACTCTGTTTATATCGTCTGTTACTTGACTGATTGTATGAGATCTTAAATTTTCAACCATGCCCTCAATTGCAATGACTGGATGACCTGAAAAATAATATCCAAGGGCATCTCTCTCATGATTTAGTAAATCCTCTTTTGATAAATCTTTCACGTTCACATATTTCTCATAAGGATCAAATGTTTCTTCCATTGAGGCAAATAGATCCGACGTTCCCGCCATTTGGGCGCTGTTTTTTTGCCCTTCTCTGAGCATATCTTCCATGCAGGCCAATGCGATGGATCTGGATGGTGCTAATTCATCAAAGGCTCCCGCTTTAGTTAAAGCTTCAATAGATTTTTTTCCGCCCAATCGAATATTAACTTTTTTTGTCAGATCAAAAAGATCTTTAAAAGAATGATTTTTTCTTACTTCAATTACATGATCAATAAAAGAATCTGCCACTCCTTTAATTGCTCCCAAACCATATTTAATATGAAGATCTGCATTAACATTGAAGTGCTTATTGCTAGTCTTAATATTCGGGGTTAGTACCTTAATTTTCATCTCCTTACATTCGTTCACAAGGGTATTGATCTTGTCGGTGTTGCCTAATTCTGTTGATAGAACAGCCGCCATAAAGTGCTCAGGAAAATATGCCTTCAAGTATGCAGTTTGGTATGAAAGCATTGCATAAGCTGCGGAATGAGACTTGTTGAACCCATAACCAGCAAATTTTTCAATAAGATCAAATATCTTCTCAGCAGTAGCTTTTTTAATATCATTTTGAGAGCAGCCATCAACAAATATTTGTCTTTGTTGCTCCATCTCCTCTACTTTTTTCTTGCCCATTGCTCTTCGAAGAATATCAGCCTGGCCAAGAGAATAACCAGCCAAAACTTGAGCAGCTTGCATAACTTGCTCCTGGTACAAAATTACTCCATAGGTCTCTGATAATACTGGTGCAAGCAATTCATGAGGAAAAGTAACTTTGCTCTTCCCATGCTTTCTATCAACAAACTCATCATGCATTCCTGATTCCAGAGGGCCAGGTCTGTATAAGGCAAGCAAAGCAACAATCTCTTCAAATTTAGTTGGCTTCAATCGACGAATCAACTCTCTCATACCAGTTGACTCTAGCTGGAATACAGCAGTTGTTCTTCCTGAGGCAAGCAAATCAAAAACCTTGGGGTCATCCAAGGTAAGAGAATTTAGGTCTAAGGTTTTTTCATTTTTTTCTTTTAAAGATTCATTGATGGTTTTTACTGCTCTATCTATTACTGTAAGGGTTCTTAAACCTAGAAAATCAAATTTAACCAGCCCGATAGTCTCCACATCATCCTTGTCAAATTGGGTCATGAGTGAGTTAGATTGAGGATCAAAATAAGTTGGGCAAAAATCTGCAATTGATCCCGGAGCTATCACTATTCCACCAGCATGCTTGCCAACGTTCCTGGCTATTCCCTCGAGTTTGTATGCTAAGTCTATGATCTCAGAGACCTCTTCCTCATCCTGAATCATTTTTTTAAAAATAGGTTGTGAGCTGATGGCTTTTTCTAGAGTCATTCCTGGAATAAAAGGAATCATCTTAGAAATTCGATCACCCAATGCATAGGGTTTGCCCAAAGCCCTTGCCACATCCCTTACAACAGCTCGAGCTGCCATAGTGCCAAATGTTGCAATTTGAGACACAGCAGATTTTCCGTATTTCTGCCCAACATAATCAATAACCATGTCTCTTTTATCCATACAAAAATCGATGTCAAAATCTGGCATTGATACTCTTTCAGGATTAATAAATCTTTCAAAAAGAAGATTATGCTCAATTGGATCAAGCGCTGTTATTCCTAGAGCATATGCTACCAAGGAACCCGCCCCTGATCCTCTTCCCGGCCCAACGGGAACATCGTTGTCTTTAGACCACTGAATAAAATCTGCAACGATTAAAAAATAACTAGAAAACCCAGTTGCATGAATCTGCGTTAACTCATAATCTAAACGTTTTTGATATATCTTCGTTTTATCTTTAGGGTAGGATTCTATGATTTCGTTTAGCTTTGTCTCGGAAAGCTCTGATAAAAAAGAATTAAAATCATGCTCCTGAGGAACTGGATATTCTGGAAGGAAATATTGATCTGTTGTAAGGGTTACATTGCATTTTTGCGCTATTGCTAGAGTATTAGCTATTAAAGTATCAGGATCACAATCACTAAATAGAGTAGACATGTCCTTTGTGGATTTAAAAAATTGCTCAGGAGTAAAAAACTTCTCTCGATTTGAATCATTCAAAGTTTTACCAGTATTAATACATACTTTAGTTTCATGAATATCAAAATCTTCTTTTTGAGAGAACATTGCATCATTAGACACAATGACAGGGATAAGTAATTCTGATGCCAGTGGCAAAATGCATTGTATAAATTCCTCCTCAAAATTTCTGCCAACCCTTTGAAGTTCAATACAAAAATCATCCTTAAATATCTCTTTAAAAGACATTAGCTCGGTTTTTAAATCTTGATTTTTTTTGTGTTTGGCTAGATTAAAAATATTTGATGAAGGGCCTCCGGCAATCACTAAAATATTTCCTGCACAATTACTTAAATCTTCAAAAGTTATGGAGATATAGCCATTTTCTTGCTGCAGCTGAGATTTTGAAATAATACCCATCAAAGACTTTAGCCCAACATTATTTTTTGCAAGACAAAGAATCTCGCCCGATTCTCCAGAATGTGATTTTAAATTAAGAGTAGTTCCTGCAATAGGCTTAATCCCTGCAGCTTCTGCTTTCTTAAAGAATTTGACCATACCAAACATATTGTTTAAATCAGTCAGGGCTACTGCTGGCATATTAAACTTTTGTGAATTTTCAATGATCTCATTGATTCTTAACAATCCTCTGGAGATACTAAATTCTGAAGAGACCCTCAGATGAATAAAGGAAGGTTGCGTCATTAAACGATGACCCCCTTAAATGATTGACGATGAAAGGAGGTATAGCCTGATTTTCTAAGAGCAGCTAAGTGATGAGCAGTTCCATAACCTTTATTCTTTGCAAAATCATAAATTGGGTATTTTTTATCAAGCTTTTTCATGAAATCATCTCTATGTACTTTAGCAATAATTGAGGCTGCTGAAATTTCTGAAATTAGCTTATCGCCTCCAATAACTGCCTTACAATTTACCTCAACATTTGGGGTAAATTTTCCATCAACATAAACTAAATCTGGTGTGATGGGTAAATTCATTATAGCCTCTTGCATGGCAAGCAATGTTGCTTGATGAATATTTATCTTGTCAATTTTATCATTTGAGATGCTGGCAAAACTATAAATAGATTGTTCTTTAATTATTTCAGATAAAATTTCTCTTTTGTGGGGGGAAATCTCTTTCGAATCATTTAATTCTGAAATAGGATTCTTTAAAATCACAGCTGCAGCTGTCACTGGACCAGCTAGGGACCCTCTTCCAACCTCATCGACTCCAGCAATAATCACAATAGATTATCTATTGCGCCAGCAGCAACTTCAAAACCTTCTCCAAGCATAGAATCATTAATCTGAGAAAGATAAGACTGATATTTTTCAGGTTCAGATGATATTTTAGAAAAACTGTTAACAATAGCGTCAGGTGTTAAGTCATGCTGGATTAATTCAGGAAAAATGTGGTCCTGCAAGAGTAGATTTGGCAATCCAACAAATGGAGTACTGACCAATCTACTCAAAATAGCATAATTGAGCTTATTAGTTTTGTAGCAAATAATAGGTACAGACCCCAACACTGCTGATTCTAACGAAGCTGTGCCCGAGGTAACAATAGAAATCAAAGACAATGAAAGAAAATCTTGGGCAGAATCAATAGATAGTTTGTATGGGATTTCATTAATACCTTTCGTTGATTCAATCATCTCGGCTAATTTTTCATTTGCAGCTGGTATTAAAAAAAATGTATTAGCATTTATATTTAGCAGTTTTTTTGCAGCATCGAGATAAACTGGCATCAACTGAGAAATTTCACTGGCTCTACTTCCGGGTAAAATGCTAATAAAATCTCTTGAAGCATCTAAATTATGTTTTTTGATTACCTCATCATTATTTTTAGGTCTGAGTTGGCTAAATGGATGGCCTAAAAAAAAGCTTTGCATGTTTTTTTGATCATAAAAATTGCATTCAAACTTAAATAGACACATGGTTAAATCTACATAAGCCTGTATAGATTTAATTCTATTTTCTCTCCATCCCCAAACTGATGGGCTGACTACCTGAATTGTTTTAACGCTCCTTGGTTTGAGCTTTTTATGAAAAAACATATTGAAATCAGGCGAGTCAACTCCAATAAAAATATCGATGTCATTAGCAATAAAAAGATTTAATAACTTTTTTCTAATTGAAAGAATTTTTGGAAGATTGATTAATGGATCAATAAGGCCCATTACATGAAGATCTTGATAATCAATTTCTGAGGGTGTGACAATATTTTTTGAAGCAACCTCAGGCCCTCCTAGGCCATACAAATCTACATCAAAGATATCTTGTAAGGATTCAACCAGTTTTGATCCCAGCCTGTCCCCTGAGTGCTCGGCTGCAATGATACCTACCTTTATTTTCTTTTTTGACACCTATCGCAGTAAGCCTCTTTGAGATCTTTCAACCGAGGAAATAAAAGTGGTAAGCGCGGGATTATTATCTTGATTCAATGCATGTAATTTTTTCACCGCGTCTTCGAGAGAGTAGCCTTTTCTATAGATAATGCGGTAGGCTTTTTTAACCAAATTAACGGACTCATTATCAAAATTATTTCGCTGCATTCCAACTGTATTTAGGCCTATTGGTCTAGCTGGATTGGCTGCAACTTTAACAAATGCCGGTACATCCATAGTAATTAATGTATTCAAACCTGTGAATGAATAGTCTCCTAAAGAGCAGAATTGATGAACTAGGGTTACGGCACCAAGAATTACATTATTTCCAACTGTGACATGTCCAGCTAATCCTGCAGTATTTGCAAATACATTTTCATTGCCAACCACGCAATCATGGGCAATATGAGAGTAAGCCATAAATAAATTTCCATCACCGATAACTGTCTTAGATTTGTCCTGAACTGTCCCGCGGTGAACTGTAACTCCCTCTCGAAAAATATTATTTTTACCAATTTCTAAGGTAGTTGGTTCGCCATGATATTTTTTATCAGGAGTATCTTCCCCAATAGTAGAAAATTGATAAAAAACATTTCCTTCGCTGATCTTGGTTGGTCCCTTGATAACAACGTGAGAATGAAGAATGCAATTAGGACCTATTTCGACATCAGGTCCAATGACGCAAAAGGGACCAATTTTGACCGATTGATCAATTTTTGCAGAGGAGTCAATTACAGAGTCAGCCATATTTACTTAGGTCGGTCAGCACAAAGTATGGATGCCTCACAAACATTCCTTCCGCCTGCTTCAGCCTTACAATCAAATTTCCAAATCCCTCTTTTTTCAGATCTAATACTTGCATGTAAATCAATAATTTCACCAGGGCTCACCGGATTCTTAAATCTTACTTTATCAGCACCAGCAAAATAATAAATACTACCCTCTTCAGGAGTCTTGCCCATAGTCATGAACCCTAAAATGCCTGCAGCTTGCGCAAGAGCTTCAATAATTAAAACACCCGGCATGACTGGCTTATTAGGAAAATGACCATTAAAAAAATCTTCATTAATTGAAACATTTTTTTGTGCATGGATAGATTTACCCAATTCAACTGAAACAATCTTATCTACAAATAAGAATGGATATCTATGCGGTAAATGTTTTAATATGTCTGAAAATTCATAGTTCATTTGGATTTCCTTTGCTTGATAAAGACTGAAGACTTGGCCCAATCTTTTTGTTCTTGTGCAGGCATTATACCGACATAATTTCCAGCCTTATCAATACTTTTTGTAATGAGAGTATGAGCGCCAATTAAAACATTATCAGCAATCTTTAAATGACCAAGAATCCCAGATAAACCCCCCATTTGTAGGTTTTTTCCTATGGTTGTTGAGCCAGCTATAGCGCAAGATGCTGCGATTGCTGAATTCTCCCCCAAAATCACATTGTGGGCAATGTGGACTTGGTTATCTAACTTCACCCCATTGTGAATTTCTGTATTGTCTATAGCTCCTCTGTCAATAGTGCAACCTGCTCCAATTTCTACGTTATCACCAACTATTAATTTGCCTAATTGTTCAATTTTGATGTAGCCATCTTTATGCGGGGCATACCCAAAGCCATCAGAACCCAGTATTGAATTAAAATGAATAATAGTATTTTTGCCAATCTCTACATTCATTACCAAAGAAGAATTTGCATGAATGACAGAATTTTTACCTATTTTACATTCAGGGCCTATATAGACATTGGGACCTATGACAACTGATTCATGAACCTCGGATGTTTCATGGATGAAGCAAGAATTAGGATTGTCAGTATATGGGTTTCTATGTTTTGTAAACAATGAAGAAATTTTTGCATAAGCAGCATAGGGATCATCTACAATAATCCCCGGTATTTGAAGTTCTGATGATAATGCAGGGCTAACAATAATTGCAGAAGCAGATGAGTCACTGATAAATTTATTGTATTTTGAGTTAGCTACAAAAGAAATGCATCCAGAGGATGCATTTTGAATTGTTGCGATTGCGTTGATGACGACCTCGGGATCGCCAACCAACTTACCATTAACCTTATCAGCTAAGTCTTTTAGGCTATACGATGGCCCGGACAAACTTAGTTGTTGTCTGCGCCATTAGCTGCAGCGACGTCAAGCATTGATGTTACATCATCTGTAAGATCAAGAGCCGTGTCAGCAAATAAAATATTTTCTCTTCCAAGAAGCAACTTTACTTCTTTAGCAGCAATTAACTCAGAGAGAATCTTTTGAAGAGAAGGATTAAGGTCTCTAAATACCTTGTCAGCAGTTTCACTTTGTTTAGCCTGAACCTTGCCAACAATAAACTCTATATCTTTACCTTTTTCTTGGATATCTCTTTGCATATCAGCAATTTCTTCTTGCGATAGAGTCTCAGCATCTTTTTGGAGTTTTTCAGCAATAGCTTGACGCTCAGTTTGCAACAAGGTCGCTCTCTCAATATTGGCTGCATATTCCGTTTCTTCTTCTAGAGCCTTGAAAGCATCTTGAGCAACTTGTGTTGCTAAAACAGCGTTACGCATATCAATCACAGCAATACCCTCTGCAGCAAAAGCTGGGATGGCTGCAAGCAATGATGCAATTAACAATGGTACAAATAATAATTTTTTCATTTTTAACCCCTTAAATGGTTGTTACATTTTATATCAATTGAGATAAAAAACACTAAATAATCTCTAAAACACTTGCCCAATGGTGAACTGGAATTCTTCAGTTCTATCAAAAGGTCCATCATTAAATGGCTGAGAGAAACTAAAACTCATTGGGCCAAATCCTGTAATCCAAGTCACCCCAACTCCAATTGAATATCTTAAATCTTCAACTGATGGCTCAAAACAGTTAATCTGATAGTCCTGACAATCAGTAGAGAAAACGTTACCAAAGTCCAAAAAGAATGCTGACCGCATGGATCTTTGATCTTCAATCATTGGAAGTCTAAAGATAAGCTGAAGACT
>CAYVYQ010000023.1:0-13931 GCA_964455855.1 uncultured Gammaproteobacteria bacterium | reverse complement strand
AAGTCCATGATGGTGCTGCAACCATGGACTGGATGGAGCAAGAGCAAGAGAGAGGAATCACTATTACTTCGGCTGCAACTACATGCTTTTGGTCAGGTATGGAGCAGCAATTTCCTCAGCACAGAATTAATATCATCGATACACCGGGTCACGTGGACTTCACCATTGAAGTTGAGAGATCTTTAAGAGTTCTGGATGGAGCAGTTGTCGTATTTTGTGGTACATCTGGTGTTGAGCCTCAATCAGAAACTGTTTGGCGACAAGCTGATCGATATGAAGTACCTAGAATTGTTTTTGTAAATAAAATGGATAGAGCTGGAGCAGATTTTTCTCGAGTAACTAATCAAATTAGAGATAGATTGAAAGCAAATGTTGTTCCTATGCAATACAACATTGGAGCAGAAGATGATTTCAAAGGTGTTGTTGATTTAGTCAAGATGAAAGCTATATTTTGGAATGAGGATGATCAAGGACTAACTTTTGAAGAGCAAGATATTCCAGCAGATATTTTGGATACATGTGAATCATTACGAGAATCTATGGTTGAAAGTGCTGCAGAAGCAAATGAAGAGTTGATGAACGCATATTTAGAAAATGGTGAATTGACTGTAGATCAGATTAAAGCAGGTATTAGAATCAGAACACTTGCTAATGAAATAGTTCCTGCTTTTTGCGGGTCAGCGTTTAAAAATAAGGGCGTCCAAGCTGTTCTTGATGCCGCCATTGAATACTTGCCTGCTCCAAATGAAGTGAAAGCAATTAAAGGATCCTTGCCTAATGATGAGGAAGTTGAAATCAGTAGATCTTCCTCAGATGAAGAGCCATTTTCTGCATTGGCTTTCAAAATCGCTACCGATCCATTTGTTGGGACTTTAACATTTATCAGAGTTTATTCTGGGGTGCTTTCTGTGGGTGATGGTGTAATGAATTCAACCAAGACAAAGAAAGAAAGGGTTGGACGAATGGTGCAAATGCATTCAAACGATCGAAATGAAATTAAAGAAATACGTGCTGGCGACATTGCTGCTTGTATAGGCCTTAAAGATGTAACTACTGGAGACACTCTTTGTGACCTAAGTGATCAAGTTGTGCTTGAGAGGATGGATTTCCCTGAACCAGTAATATCAGTTGCTGTAGAGCCAAAAACAAAATCAGACCAAGAGAAGATGGGAGTTGCTCTTGGAAAACTTGCTCAAGAGGATCCTTCATTTAGAGTGCACACCGATGAAGAGTCTGCCCAGACTATTATTTCTGGTATGGGTGAGCTGCATTTAGATGTGTTAGTTGACAGAATGAGAAGAGAGTTTGATGTAGAGGCAAATATTGGAAAACCTCAGGTTTCTTATCGTGAAACAATCAGAGAATCAGTTGAGATAGAAGGAAAATTTGTTAGGCAAAGTGGCGGTAAAGGTCAGTATGGTCATGTGTGGCTAAAATTAGAGCCTCTTGGGTTAGATGATGAGTATGAATTTGTTGACAAGATTGTTGGAGGTGTCGTTCCCAAAGAATACATACCAGCTGTTGATAAAGGCATTCAAGAGCAAATGAAAAATGGAGTCATTGCTGGTTACCCACTTCTTGCACTTCGAGCAACTTTATACGATGGATCCTTCCATGATGTTGATTCAAGTGAGATGGCTTTTAAAATCGCTGGATCTATGGCATTAAAAGAAGGATGTCTTAAAGCGCGCCCTGTCTTATTGGAGCCTATGATGGCTGTTGAGGTTGTGACACCAGAAGAACATATGGGTGATGTAGTTGGGGATTTAAATAGACGAAGAGGGATAATCTTAGGAATGGACGAAATTCCAACTGGTAAAACGGTAAGATCAGAAGTACCTTTATCTGAGATGTTTGGATACGCAACCGATTTAAGGTCTGCAACTCAAGGTAGAGCAAGTTTTTCAATGGAATTTCTTAAATATGCCGAAGTTCCAAACAACATTGCTGAGCAGTTAAAAACTTCGTAAAACAATACACTGATAAATACCCTAAATTTGTTGACATTAGGGGCTTTAGAGTCATAGAATACGCAACATTTTGCATAAAGCATAAATATAGGAATTAAATAAATTGGACAATCAATCAATAAGAATTCGCTTAAAAGCTTTTGACTATCGTTTGATTGATGCTTCAACTAAATTAATTGTTGAAACAGCAAAAAAAACTGGCGCGATTGTAAAAGGACCAATTCCTTTGCCAGTAAAAAAGGAAAGAACAACAATCTTAACTTCTCCGCATAAAGATAAAGATGCGAGAGATCAGTATGAAATTAGAACATACAAGAGACTTATGGATATAGTAGAACCTACAGATAAAACTGTTGACGCTTTAATGAAGCTCGACCTTTCATCTGGGGTAGATGTGCAAATTAGTTTAGGCTAATTTGTTACTTTTTTAACGCTTTGCGGCCATAGAGGGTTATAAGCCCCGTATAAAAGGAGAGTAAATTGAGCATTGGCTTAGTTGGTAAAAAATCAGGAATGTCGAGACTTTTTCAAGAAGACGGCACTTCAGTTCCAGTAACAGTTATATCGGTTGCAGCAAACTTTGTTGCGGATATTAAGACGCATGAAAAACATGGCTATAGCGCTGTTGTTGTATCTAAAAATACTTCTAAAAATTTAACAAAATCATCCGCAGAATTTTTTAAGAAGCAAAATATCGCTAATGGAGAATTATTTGAATTCAGAACCGAAGAAACCGATGACCTAAAGGTTGGACATCATTTAACTGCTGATATTTTTGAAGTTGGAAAAATGGTTGATGTATCTGGGACTTCCAAGGGCAAGGGATATGCCGGAGTTATTAAACGACATAATTTCGCTATGCAAGATGCAACTCATGGTAATTCTCTAGCTCATAGAGCTCATGGCTCAATCGGTCAGTGTCAGACTCCTGGAAGAGTCTGGAAAGGAAAAAAAATGTCAGGTCATATGGGTCATGAAACTAAAACAGTTCAAAGCTTAGAATTAATGGGCGCAGATGTTCAAAATAACCTTCTTTATGTCAAGGGCGCAGTACCTGGCTTCAATGGCTCAACACTTAAAATTACCCCTGCGGTGAAACAAAGATGAAATTAGATTTACTTAACATCGAAAATAAAAAAACAGATGTCCAAATTTCTGAAACAACTTTTGGTAAAGAGTTTAATGAAACCCTAGTTCATCAGGCTGTAGTCACATATCTAGCTGGATCAAGACAAGGTTCTCACAAACAAAAGACCAGGTCCGAAGTCAGAGGTGGTGGTAAAAAACCATACAGACAAAAAGGAACGGGTCGAGCAAGAGCAGGAACAATTAGAAGCCCTATCTGGAGAGGTGGTGGAGTTGCTTTTGCAGCAACACCCAGAGATTATTCTAAAAAAATTAACAAAAAGATGTATAGAGCTGCAATAAGTTCTATTTTTTCAGAACTGCATAGACAAAATCGCTTGGTAGCTATTGAGCAGCCAAAATTTGAAGCTCCTAAAACAAAAGAAATGAACAGCTTCTTGCATCAGTTCAATCTTAATAATGTACTTATTATTCTTGATGAAATGGATACAAACTTATACCTTTCAGCTCGAAATATACCCCATGTAGATGTTGTGACTGTTAAAGAAATTAATCCAGTTATCTTATTAAGATCTGAAAAAGTTGCAGTTACACCTGCTGCATTCAAGTTAATTGAGGCATGGGTCTAATGAATAAAGAAAAATTACTTACATTAATTCAGTCTCCTTATATCACTGAGAAAGCTACTTCTGTTGGAAGTTTAAATCAGGTTGTATTTAAGGTAGATTTATCTGCTTCTAAATTAGAGATTAAAAAGGCAGTTGAAGATTTATTTGATGTCAAGGTTGAGAGCGTTACAACATCAACGCAAAAAGGTAAAACAAAAAGAAACAGATTTGGCGTATATAAAAGATCAGATTATAAGAAAGCCTTTGTTTCATTGAAAGAAGGTTCTGAAATTCAATTTGAGGGCATTAGTTAATCATGGCAGTTATAAAAGCAAAACCAACTAGCCCAGGCAGAAGAGGTGTTATTTCAATAAAGTCAGATCTTTATAAGGGTCGACCACATAAAGCGCTGCTAGAAAAAAAATCAAAAAATGGTGGAAGAAATAATAACGGTAGGATTACAGTTAGACATCAAGGTGGCGGGCATAAGCAACATTATAGAGTCATCGATTTCAAACGAGATAAGTTAGATGTACCAGCAGTTGTGGAGAGAATTGAGTACGACCCAAATAGATCGGCTCATTTGGCTTTGCTTAAGTATGCTGATGGTGAAAGGAGATATATTATTGCTCCTAGCAAAATCAAGATAGGCGATCCTGTGCTTTCAGCAGATCATACCGAAATGAAAGCTGGAAACTGTATGAAATTAGTCAACATCCCACTAGGAACAACAATTCATTGTATAGAAATGAAGCCTGGAAAAGGTGCGCAAATAGCTAGAAGTGCAGGTACATCTGCAAGACTGGTTGCCAAAGAAGGCATATACGCTACCTTAAGATTGCAATCCGGAGAAATGAGAAAAATTTTATCAGCGTGTAAAGCAACCCTTGGAACTGTCTCTAATCAAGAAAATAACTTACGCTCACTAGGCAAGGCTGGCGCCAAAAGATGGAGAGGTGTAAGGCCTACTGTTAGGGGTGTCGCTATGAACCCAGTTGATCATCCACATGGAGGAGGAGAAGGAAGAACTTCCGGTGGAAGACATCCATCAACTCCTTGGGGTATACCAACCAAAGGCTACAAAACAAGAAAAAATCAACGAACAGACGATCTGATAGTTAGAAGAAGAGGTAAAAGGAAATAAATAATGCCTAGATCACTTAAAAAAGGACCATTTATTGATTTATCACTGCAAAAGGCAGTTGACAAAGCAATAAGTGAAAATAGCAAAAAACCAATAAAAACATGGTCTAGAAGATCAATGATCAGTCCAGCTATGGTTGGATTGACTATTTCTGTTCATAACGGCAAGCAACACGTCCCCGTATATATTAACGAAGATATGGTTGGTCACAAACTAGGTGAGTTTGCCATTACAAGAACTTTTAGAATGCATTCTGGTGATAGGAAGTCAAAATAATGGAAACAAGAGCGTATTTAAAAGGAACTAGACTATCTGCCCAAAAAGCAGGTTTAGTTGCTGATGTGGTAAGGGGAAAGTCAGTGCATTCAGCAATGGACTTTCTTACTTTTCACAAGCAAAAAGCATCAGCAGTAATAAAAAAACTTTTAGAATCTGCAATTGCAAATGCTGAAAATAATGACAAAGCTGATATTGATTTATTGGTTGTAAAGTCAATCATTGTTAATCAGGGTATGAGATTAAAAAGAATGAAACCTCGTGCAAGAGGCAGGGCTGACAGAATAATTAAGCCTACTTGCCATATTGAAATCGTATTATCGGATCAGGAGAAGTAATGGGTCAAAAAGTTCATCCAACTGGCTTTCGACTTGGCGTCATCAAGAAGCATAATGCTTTGTGGTATGCAAAAGGAAAATCTTATAGAGAGAATCTTATTGAGGATTTAAAAGTAAGAAATCATATCAGTGAAAAATTAAGATTTTCTTCTATCAGCAAAGTAGAGCTCGAAAGGTCTGCTCAAAATTTTGTTGTAAATATTCATACGTCAAGGCCAGGCATTATTATCGGAAAAAAGGGTGAAGAAATCGAATCTTTAAAGGCCTCAGTTCAAAAGATAGTTACTTTGCCAGTTCAAGTAAATATTAAAGAAGTCAGAAAACCAGATCTTGATGCAACAATTCTTGCAGAGGGAATTGCTCAACAGTTAGAAAGAAGAGTCCAGTTTAGAAGGGCAATGAAGCGAGCCGTTCAAAGCGCTATGAGACAAGGTGCTAAAGGCATTAGAACTGAGGTTTCTGGCAGACTGGGTGGAGCAGAAATTGCTAGAGCTGAATGGTATAGAGAAGGTCAAGTGCCTTTGCATACTTTAAGAGCAAACATAGACTATGGAGTTGCAGAGGCTGCAACTACTTATGGATTAATAGGTGTAAAGGTCCACGTTTATACAGGTGAGGTTTTGGGTGACCCCTTCAAAGATGAGGCCCAAGGAAGTTAATCATGTTACAGCCAAAACAAACAAAATTTAGAAAGATGCATAAAGGCCGAAATAGAGGTCTTGCGCAGTCAGGTAACACTATTGCATTTGGTGAGTATGCTTTAAAGGCTACAACCAGAGGCAGGATCACCGCTCGCCAGATAGAGTCTGCAAGAAGAGCGATGACCAGATCTATTAAACGTGGCGGCAACATTTGGATTCGCATTTTTCCTGATAAACCTATAACTAAAAAACCATTAGAAGTAAGGATGGGAAAAGGAAAAGGTAACGTTGAATATTGGGTCAGTCTCGTTCAACCAGGAACAGTTCTATATGAAATGGCTGGTGTATCAGAAGAGGTAGCTAGAGAGGCGTTCAAACTAGCTGCTGCTAAGTTACCAGTAAGAACCACATTTATTAAAAAGGCATTATAAAAATGGCAAAGTTAACAAGTGATCTCCAAGACCTTCGCAAAAAAGATGTTAAAGCTTTAGAAAGTTTAGTCTTGGAAATCAGAGAGAATCAATTTAAAAATAGAATGAAGCATAAGACCGGTCAACTCAATGAATCCCATTTGCTAACTGTTGACAGAAAAAAGATTGCTCAAATAAAAACTATTATTAATGAAAAAAAATCTGAGGAAGCATCCGCATGAGTACTAATCCAAGGCAGTTAACTGGCGTAGTTATTAGCGATAAAGCTGATAAGACTATAACTGTAAAAGTTGAACGTAAAGTTAAACATCCTACTTACAGCAAAATCATGAAGCGCTCTACAAAAGTGCATGCTCATGATGAAGAAAATATGGCTAAGGTTGGTGATGTGGTCACTGTGCAAGAGTGCAGGCCTTATTCAAAGTCTAAAACTTGGAAGCTCCTTTCTGAAGGTCAAACTGTTGTATCTGAACCAGAGATTCAGGAGAGTCAATCATGATCCAAATGCAATCAATATTAACAATAGCTGACAACAGCGGAGCTAGAAGTGTTATGTGCATTAAGGTGCTTGGAGGTTCTAAGAGACGTTATGCCAATATTGGTGATGTCATCAAGGTTGCAATCAGAGAAGCCATCCCAACAGGTAAAGTTAAAAAGGGTCAAGTTGTTGATGCGTTAGTTGTTAGAACAAAAAAGGGCGTTAGAAGAAGAGATGGCTCTTTAATTAAATTTGATGAAAATGCAGCTGTGCTTATTGGTGGTAATAAAGCCCCAATTGGCACTAGGGTTTTTGGACCAGTCACAAGAGAACTTAGAGAAGGTAAGCACATGAAAATTTTATCTCTAGCCCCGGAAGTTTTGTAATGAAGAAAAATATTGAAACAGTAACGAAATTGAGAACCGGTGATGAGGTTATTGTTATTGCTGGAAAGGATTTGGGAAAAAAGGGAACTGTCCAAAAAATTTCTAAATTTAATAACAAAGCAGTCATCACAGGCATAAATATGATGAAAAAACATACTAAGCCCAATCCTCAGCTCGGTGAAACAGGCGGCATAGTTGAAAAAGAGGCTGCAATTAACCTATCAAACGTTGCAATTTGGAATCCTAAGCAAAAAAAAGCAGATAGAATTTCATTTCAAATAGACGGTGACAAAAAAGTAAGAGTTTACTCATCAGACAAAAAAGAAATTAAATCATGAATTTAAAAGAAACCTTTAATAAAGAATTGCTTCCTCAATTACAAGAGAAATTAGGAATTGATAACGTTATGGCCGTCCCTAAGCTTACCAAGGTGGTAATTAATATGGGTGTTGGCGAAGCTTTAACTGATAAAAAACACCTAGAATCTGCAGTGAATGACTTAGAGTCGATAGCTGGCCAAAAGGCTGTAATAACAAAAGCAAAAAAATCAGTAGCAAGTTTTAAATTACGTGAAGGGTGGCCAGTTGGATGCAAGGTTACATTGAGAGGCGACAGAATGTATGACTTCATAGAGCGCTTGGTGAATGTTGCAATTCCTAGAGAAAGAGATTTTAGAGGTCTAAACCCTAAATCGTTTGATGGCCAAGGAAACTACAGTATGGGTATCAAGGAGCAAATCATTTTTCCTGAAATTAACTATGACAACATTGATAAGATCCGAGGTATGGACATATGCATCAATACATCCGCCTCTAACAAAGAAGATGCTAAAGCATTGCTAGAAGTATTAAATTTCCCATTTAAAAAATAGGTAAGAAGTAAATGACAAGAAAATCAGTAATAGCCCGAGATGTCAAAAGACAAAAAATGGTTGAACGTTATGCAGTTAAAAGAGCCGCATTAAAAGAAGCATTTTTGAATCCTGAGAATTCTTATGAGGAAAAAATGGCAGCTTTTGAAAAATTACAAAAGCTTCCTAGAAACGCTAGCCCATCTAGAGTTACCAGAAGGTGCTCTTTGACAGGCAGACCGCATGCTGTCTATAGAAAATTTGGACTTAGTAGAATTAAATTACGTGAAGCCGCAATGCGCGGTGACATCCCTGGATTGGTTAAATCAAGTTGGTAATATTATGAGTTTTCAAGACCCTACATCAGATTGTTTAACGAGAATTAGAAATGGACTCATGCGAGGCAAAAAAGTAGTGAACGCACCTTTCTCTAAATTCAAGCACGAACTTGTATCCTTGCTAGTAAAGGAAGGCTATTTAGCTGCTTGTGAAAAAATTTCATTAGACGGCAAGGATTCTTTAAGTATTTCTCTTAAATACATTAATGAAGCCCCGGCAATTAGAGAAATTAAGAGAATTTCAAAACCTAGTCTCAGAAGATATTCTTCGTCATCAGATCTTCCTGAAGTTAAGAATGGTTTAGGTATGTATGTTCTTTCTACTAATAAAGGGTTGATGAGCGATAAGGATGCTAGATCGCAAAATATTGGCGGCGAAGTCATTTGTGAGGTTTTTTAATCATGTCTAGAGTTGCTAAAAATCCAGTATCGATTCCATCAGGCGTTGAGATAAATATTAGTGAAAAAATAATTTCTGTCTCAGGCTCTAAAGGTAAATCTGAATTCACACTGCCAGAATCGGTATCTGCAGTTCATGCTGATGATGTGGTGACTATTTCATATGATGAATCTTCTTCTGAATCAACTGCACTTGCGGGGACTTCTAGATCTTTAATTAATAACATGGTAACAGGTGTATCAGAAGGGTTTCAAAAAACATTATTGCTAGTTGGAGTTGGATATAGAGCTAAGGCAAGTGGTAAGAAATTAGAGCTAACCTTGGGCTTTTCCCATCCGGTTCACTATGACCTTCCCGAGGAAGTTGAGGTGGAAACACCATCTCAAACAGAAGTTGTTCTAAAAAGTCATGATAAGCAAATCTTAGGTCAAGTAGCTGCAGAAATTAGAGCTTTTAGACCTCCTGAGCCATACAAAGGAAAGGGTGTGAAATACGCTGATGAAAATATCAGAAGAAAAGAAGCTAAAAAAGCAGCAGGAGCATAACCAATGAATTCTAAATCAGACTCTAGAATAAGACGCGCAGCAAAAACTAGGATTAGAATATCTCAGCAAGATAAACCTAGATTATCTGTTTTTAAATCTTCTCAAAATCTCTATGCCCAAATATTTGATTCCAGCGGGTCTACTGTTTTAGCTTCAGCCTCGACAAATGAAAAAGCAGATAAGATGAGTTCAAACAATCTCAGCTCAGCAAAAGCTATTGGTCAAAAGATAGCAGAAAGAGCAATTGAAGCTGGTATTAAAAAAGTTGTGTTTGATCGATCGGGTTACAAATATCATGGCCGCATAAAAGCCATTGCAGAATCAGCTCGTGAAGCTGGATTGGAGTTTTAAAAAATGAGTCAACAAAATAATAGCTTGCAGCAACAAGATGCTCTTGAAGAAAAACTTGTTCAGGTAAACAGAGTTGCTAAAGTTGTAAAAGGTGGTCGTATCTTTGGGTTTACAGCTTTATGTGTTGTCGGTGATGGCAAGGGAAAAGTAGGGTTTGGAAGAGGTAAAGCGAAAGAGGTTCCAATTGCAATTCAGAAAGCCATGGAGAATGCCAGAAGAAACATGGTAGATGTTAGCTTAAATGCATCAACCCTATGGTATCCAGTCAAAGCAAAGCATGGTGCAGCAAAAGTATATATGCAGCCAGCTGCAGAGGGAACAGGAATCATTGCCGGTGGAGCAATGAGAGCAGTATTAGAGCTTGTTGGTGTTCAAAATGTTCTTGCTAAATGTTATGGATCAACAAATCCAGTGAATGTTGTAAGAGCTACTATTAATGCATTGCGTTCAATGGAATCGCCAGAGGAAGTTGCTTTAAGAAGAGGCAAAAAGACAGCAGAAATATCATGAGTAATAAAACAATAGATATCAAACTTATCAAAAGCAGTATTGGTAGACTGCCCAATCATAAGAAATGTGTTAAAGGGCTTGGTTTCAGAAAGTTACAGCAAACTGTGACTGTTGAGGACACGCCAAGCAATCGCGGCATGATCAATAAAATTAGAGATATGCTGGAAGTCAAAGAGAGCTAATAATGGAAAATTCAGAAACAAACAATTCTTTAGGATTAAATACTCTGACTAGCACAGGTACTACAAAAAATAGAAAGCGTGTTGGAAGAGGTATTGGTTCTGGAACTGGTAAAACAGCTGGTAGAGGCCATAAAGGTCAGAAATCTAGATCAGGTGGTTCAATTGCCCGAGGTTTTGAGGGCGGTCAGATGCCATTACAGCAAAGAATTCCTAAATTTGGTTTTTCATCTAGAGTGAATAGAGGCTCTAAAGAAGTTAATCTAAAAAATATAGTTTCTATGGCTGAAGTTAATTTAGATACATTAAAGGCTAATAGAGTTATTTCTCAAGCAACTAAAAAGGTAAAAATTTTTGGTGTCTGTGAGGTCTCTCAACCAATGACTGTAACAGGGATTTTGGTGACTAAAGGCGCTAAGGAATCAATAGAAAAAGCTGGTGGAACAGTGGCATCTGTTGAAGTAAAACCAGTTAAAAAGAAGTTTGTTAAAACTTCGAAGAAAACAGATACAAAAACTCCTAAAAATGCAGAGGAGTCTTCTGACTAATTTATATGGCTGATCAAAATAAAGGAATGAGTGACTTATGGAGAAGACTGAGATTTGTCTTTATGGCCATTATTGTCTATCGCCTTGGAACTCACATACCCATTCCCGGTATAGACCCAGCTAGACTTGCTGCTTTATTTGATCAAAATCAAGGAACCATCCTTGAGATGTTTAATTTATTTTCTGGTGGCGCTCTAGAAAGAATGAGTATCTTTGCTCTTAACGTAGTGCCCTATATTTCTGCTGCAATTATCATGCAGTTATTCTCAAACTCTATCCCATACTTACAAGAACTTAAAAAAGATGGTCAAGCCGGACGAAATCAAATTACTCAATATACAAGATATGGAACCGTTGTACTTGCATTTGTTCAAGCTTCAGCCCTGGCGGTAACATTAGGAGCAAGTGGTCTAGCATATGAACCAGGAACTTCTTTTTTTATCTCCGCAGTATTTAGTGTGGTTGCCGGAACAATTTTTTTAATGTGGCTTGGAGAGCAAATTTCAGAGCGAGGAATCGGTAATGGAATTTCTATTATCATCGCCACTAGTATTTTGACTGGAATTCCTGGCGCTATTGGTCAAGCTTTAGAGCAGGCTCGTCAAGGTGATTTAAATATTTTATTACTCTTAGGCATTGGTGTTTTAGCCATGCTGGTTATTGCCATTGTTGTGTTCATAGAAAGAGGTCAAAGAAGAATTACAGTTAACTATGCACAAAGACAGCAAGGCAGAAAGCTGATGCAAGCTCAAGCCAGTCATTTGCCTTTTAAAGTAAATATGGCAGGTGTGATTCCAGCAATTTTTGCAAGCACTTTTTTGTTATTCCCAGCCTCACTATCTACTTGGTTTGGTCAAGCTGAATCTTTTGGGTTTTTACAAACAATTTCATTGGCATTAAACCCAGGACAGCCCTTATATATTCTTACATTCTCAGCACTCATCATTTCATTTTGTTTTATTTGGCTGGCCTTAACTTTTGATACAAAAGAGGTAACAGATAATTTAAAAAAATCAGGGGCATTTGTTCCTGGAATTAGACCGGGTGAGCAGACTGCAGCCTATGTTGATAGTGTTTTAGCAAGGCTCACAGTATTTGGCAGCATATATTTAACTTTAATATGCTTACTTCCGTTGGCTTTAATCAACTTTGCAGGAGTTTCTTTCTATTTAGGAGGAACATCCGTGCTAATTATTGTAGTTGTACTGATGGATTTCATGTCTCAAGTTCAATCACATATGATGTCCAGCCAGTACTCATCGTTGTTAAAGAAAGCTAATTTAAAAAACTATAATAGATAAATATGAAAGTTAGAGCATCAGTAAAAAAAATCTGTAGAAATTGTAAAACAGTTAGACGTAAAGGAGTTTTGTACGTGATATGCAAAACAGATCCCAAACATAAACAAAAGCAAGGGTAATAGAATATGGCTAGAATCGCAGGCGTAAACATACCGGAAAACAAGCATCTTGAGATTGCTCTAACCCATATATATGGGATAGGAAAAAAGACTGCCCAAGATATCTGTACCAGTGTTAAGTTGGACTATTCTAAAAAGGTTTCAGATCTTTCTGAGGAGCAGGTAGAAACCATTAGAACGGCTGTCGCAGAATATACAGTGGAAGGCGATCTACGAAGATCAGTCAGCACAAATATTAAAAGACTTATGGACCTTGGATGTTACAGAGGTATTAGACATAGAAGAAAACTTCCTGTTAATGGTCAAAGAACTAAAACTAATGCAAGGACTCGCAAGGGCCCTAAAAAACCAATGAGGGCTTAACTGATGGCAGCTGGCAAAAAAGTTAAAAAGGTTATTTCTGATGGCATCGCTCACATACATGCTTCATTTAATAATACGATTATTACAATCACAGATAAACAAGGAAACGCTGTTTGCTGGGCCACATCGGGCGGCTCCGGTTTTCGTGGTTCAAGAAAAAGCACACCATTTGCCGCTCAGATAGCTGCTGAAAAAGCAGGAAATGCAGCAAAGGAGTTTGGAATGATTAATTTAGATGTAAAGGTTAGGGGCCCAGGAGGCGGAAGAGAATCTGCAATCAGGTCCTTGAACTCATGCGGTCTAAAAATTAAAAGTATTACGGATGTAACACCATTGCCTCACAATGGCTGCCGTCCTTCAAAGAAACGTAGGGTATAGGGGAATCAAATGGCAAGATATAGAGGTCCATCACTAAGATTATCTAGAAGAGAAGGCACAGATCTTTTTCTAAAGAGTGGCGCAAGATCAATCGAATCAAAATGTAACATGGAGACTGCTCCAGGTGTTCATGGTTTAAGAAGAGGCAGGCTATCTGATTATGGTGTTCAGCTTCGTGAAAAACAAAAAGTTAGAAGAATGTATGGCGTGCTTGAAAAACAATTTAGGAATTATTATAAAAAAGCATCAAAATCAAAAGGTAATACAGGTGAAAATCTTCTCAGCTATCTTGAGCAGAGACTAGATAATGTTGTTTATCGTATGGGGTTTGCTGCAACCAGAGCTGAAGCGAGACAATTGGTATCCCATAAAGCTTTTCATTTAAATGGAGCAACAGTTAATATTCCCTCATATCAAGTCCAACCAGGCGACGAATTAGAGGTAAGAGAAAAATCTAAAGCGCAATTAAGAATCAAAAGCGCGCTAGATCTTGCTAGTCAAAGAGAAGCATGTGAGTGGCTTGAAGTAGATTCTAAAACTCTCAAGGGTGTATTCAAATCTGTACCTGATAGAACAGATTTAAGTGCTGAAATTAATGAAAATCTCATTGTCGAGCTTTATTCAAAATAATACTTAAAAAACGGAAGGAAATTATGGAAACATCAGTAATAGATCTTTTAGTCCCAACTGA
>CAYVYQ010000022.1:12517-14072 GCA_964455855.1 uncultured Gammaproteobacteria bacterium | reverse complement strand
TTTTGAAAAATTTAGTGTAAGGATTTTATCACCTTCTCTGCCTGAATGCGTGCTTGTTTATCATATTCGAATACATCATCTAATGTGCTTACCTTAGAACAAGAGAAGCAATCGAAAGTTCTTTGTATGACTTTATAAATATCAACAAAATGAATATTTTTATTGACGAAAGCATCTACTGCTACCTCATTTGCAGCATTAAAAATAACCCCTAGATTGCCCTTTTTATTGCACACCTCTCTTGCAATATCAAAAATTATCTCTCTTCCATCTGAGAGTGGTTCAAATGACAAGTTCAATCCAGAGAAAAGAATCGGCTCAAAATTAATTGGTAGCCTATTTTCTAACCCTAACGCATTGGCAATGGGCACTTCCATATTTGGATTGCTCATCTGAGCAATGGTGGATCCATCAATAAATGTAACCATAGAATGAATAATACTTTGAGGATGGACAACAATTTCAATTTGAGATTCAGGAATCTGGAAAAGATAGTGTGCCTCGATTAACTCTAAGCATTTATTAACCAAGGTTGCTGAATCAATTGTGATTTTGGTTCCCATGCTCCAAGTAGGATGCTTTAAGGCGTCTTGCAATGAAACTGTACTTAAATCCTGAAATGTTTTCTCTCTAAATGGACCCCCAGAAGCAGTGATAATGATTTTGGAGATTTCACTGAGATTTCTGTGTGGAGGCAAGCATTGATGGATAGCATTGTGCTCACTATCCACAGGAATGATGTTTGAATTTTTCGTCTTTGCAAGTGGCATTAAGATATCGCCAGCAGCCACTATACTTTCTTTATTTGCAATAAGTACAGTTTTACCAGCATCAATAGCAAAGTAACTTGCTTGTAGGCCAGCAAATCCTGAGATTGCTGAAATTACTATGTCCACGCTTGGATTCTGTATTAGGCCCTGTAATTCATCTTGAGTACTAAGAATATTTGGATATGAATGCAATAAATCATGTGATTTATCAAAATCAGATTGAGCCACAAAAATATGTTCTGGTCTAAACTCTTTAGCTACTTTGTGAGCTTTATCTAAATTGCTATCTAATCCAATTCCCAGCAAATGAAAGTCTTGTTTATTTTGCCTGATTACATTCAGACAACTATCTCCTATGCTGCCAGTTGCTCCCAATAAAACAATATTTTTCATATCATCAAATGAGTGAATAGAATAAAAATTGGTACAACGGCAATATGTGAATCTAAGCGATCCCAAATCCCGCCATGACCAGGAATCAATGATCCGCTATCTTTAATGGACTTGTCCCTTTTTAATTGGCTTTCGAAATAATCACCAATAAATGCAAATGGAAGACTTATCAAAGAGGCTAATGCCAGATCTAGTGAAATGAAATCAAAGAAATATATTGTAGATATAAAAATTAAGACTAGCACAGCTCCACCCAATAAGCCTTCGACAGTTTTATTTGGGCTAATTTTAGGAAGTAGCGGAGTTTTACCAATGCTGCTTCCAACCAAATAGGCACCAACATCAGCTAAAACGGTATTAAACAGGATAATAAAAAGTACAAAAAATTTATT
>CAYVYQ010000022.1:5327-12417 GCA_964455855.1 uncultured Gammaproteobacteria bacterium | reverse complement strand
AATATCAATGCAGCTGGTAGCCTTTGAATGATATTTTTATAAAGCTCGTTTGCCAAAACGCCTCTCCGTCTTTGAAAATACTTCTAAGCACTTTGTAAATTCTTTTGCTGTAAAATCTGGCCAAAGTGTGTCAGAAAATTGAATCTCAGTGTAAGCCAGATGATATAACAAGAAATTGCTTATTCTGTGATCTCCACCAGTTCTTATAAGCAAATCTAACTCATTTATGGGTGCTTGCAAGTATCTAAAAATAGTTTCATCAGAAATATCTTCTACAGAAACTAAGCCTAATTGAATATCATTAGATATTAATTTTGTTGCTTTAATAATATCTGCTCTGCCTCCATAGCCAAGAGCAATATTTAATTTTAGTTTTGGATCTGAAAATGCAGTTTCTCTTTCAGCCTGATTGATCGCTCCAACGACCTCATCTCCAAAAGAAGAATAATCTCCAAAAAAATTTAATCTTACCTCTTGTTTAATTAATTCTGGAACCTGAGAATCTATTGCTGTAATAATAAGTTTTTTGATTCCCAGAATTTCTTTTTTAGGACGTGACCAGTTTTCAGTACTAAAAGCATACAAGCTAAGAGACTCTAATTGAGCTTTTGCTGCAGACTCAACAATTTTTCTAACAACATCAACACCCCGCTCATGCCCTGACGTAATATTTAAAGTATTTTTTTTGGCCCATCTTCCATTACCATCCATGATAATTGCTGCATTTATCCCAGGAAGTTTGATTGATGATTGCTTGCTTTCTGCCATTCTGGCTGGATATGAAATAACTAAATTTCTATTAAATCTTCTTCTTTTTGTTTGAGTTCTGCGTCAACAAGACCGATAAAATGATCAGTTTCCTTTTGAACTAAATCTTCAATTCGTTTGAGTTCATCTTCAGAAAAATCCCCAGCTTTTTGCTGATCTTTTGCTGAGTTATTTGCATCCCTGCGAGTATTTCTTATGGAAATTCTAGAATTTTCTGCTTCGTTCCTTGCTTGTTTAATATACTCTTGACGAGTCTCTTCTGTTAAAGCGGGCATTGTCAGTCTTATTAAATCACCGCTTGTGCTTGGATTTAAGCCTAAATCAGATGACATAATTGCTTTCTCTATCTCCGCCACAAGAGATTTATCCCATGGAGATATGGCCAAAGTCCTTCCCTCTTCAACAGAAATATTTGCTGCTTGATTGATGGGAGTCGGGTTTCCGTAGTAATCGATCTTCACTGAATCAAGAATACTTGGATTTGCTCGGCCTGTTCTAATTTTATTAAATTCGTGAGCCAACGAATCAATAGCCTTTTGCATCTTGGGTTTAATCTGGTCAATAATTTCGTTCATAACTATGATATTAATGTTCCAATATCCTCTCCGCAAGCAATTCTTTTTAAAGCATCAGGATGATTCCAGTTAAACACTTTTAATGGCAGGCTGTGATCCCTTGCAAGAGTTAAAGCTGTTGCATCCATAACTTTGAGGTTTTTTTGAATTGCTTCATCGAAAGAAAGAGATGGATAAAAGGTAGCGTCTTGATCTTTTTCAGGATCAGCAGAATAAACTCCATCAACCCTGGTTGCTTTCAACATAATATCTGCTTGGGTTTCTATGGCCCTCAAACATCCTGCGCTATCAGTTGTAAAAAAGGGGTTGCCAGTTCCAGCGGTAAAAATTACGACGAAATCATTTGATAAAAGTTGGATTGCTAAACGCCTGTCATAGTGCTCAGCAACACCGGACATTGAGATGGCTGACATAACCCTGGTTTTGACCCCAGCCCTCTCTAAAGCATCTCTTAAAGCAATACCATTCATGACAGTTGCTAACATTCCCATATGATCACCAGCAACCCTATCCATTCCAGCTCTGCTTAATTTTTCACCTCGAAACAGATTCCCGCCTCCTATTACAATTCCAATTTGTGCGCCAAGCTCTTTGCAATCCTTAACAGATTGAGCCATTTGGTCTAATATTTTGGGATCTATTCCATGGTCATCGTCCCCAGCAACAGCCTCTCCACTAAATTTTACAAGGAGACGTTTGTAGGAGAGAGATGTCATTTTTGAAGTTGTTCAGCTACCTCTGCTGCAAAATCTTTAACTTCAACTTCAATACCTTCACCAACCTTCAAACGAGCAAAGGCTATAATTGATGTGTTATTTTCTTTTAGCAATTCTTCAATTGATTGATCTGGATTCTTAACAAAACCTTGGGAAACTAGAGTAACCTCAGATAAAAATCTTTTAACCTTGCCCTCCACCATTTTCTCCATGATAGATTCATCTTTTCCAGATTCTTCTGCTTGCGCTAAAAAAATTGATCTTTCTCTCTCAAGCAACTCAGGGTCAATATCTTCTGATTGCAGACAGGTTGGGTTGGTAGCAGATACATGCATAGCTAAATCTTTTGCTAATTCCATATTATCAGTATCGATAGAAACTAAAGCAGCCAATTTTCCATCTGAATGCAGGTATGCTCCAATGCATCCGCCAGATGGAACATCAAGCGTTTGAAGTCTTCTCAGCTGAATATTCTCTCCAATGGATTGAATAAGAGACTGTCTTTTTTCTTCAAATATTAAACTTAAATCAGCCATGTCAGTGATTTTATTATTTACAAGATACTCAGCAACCTCGCCTGCAAAATCTTTGAACTTAGAATCTTTAGCAGCAAAATCAGTTTCAGAATTAATTTCAATAAGGCTGGAGTATTCTGAATTTTTAGCAATTTTTACCTCGCCATCGGCAGCTACTCTTGAAGCTTTTTTCTCAGCCTTAAGTGAGCTATTAGCTCGAAGAAGATCCAAGGCTTTATTTAGATCACCATCTGTTTCCACTAGTGCCTTTTTGCATTCCATCATGCCTACACCTGACATTTCTCTTAGTTCTTTAACTTGACTGGCTGAAATACTCATTTTTCTTCCTTTGAATCCTCGGCAGCATCCTCTAACTCATCTGAATCTTCCGAGGCTACCTCCTCAGACTCTTCTTTTGATTGATTGGTATCCTCAACCTGATCTTCCGCAGATTCATCACTTGCCTCTTCTGTTTCAGTTGATAGAGCCTCTTCTGGCTCACTTAATTCAGCCTCTTCAACAAGGTTTAATGCTTTACCAGAGGTTACTGAAGCTTTCTTAACTTTAACAGCTGGAGCCTCGTCATCCGCTTGAATATTTAAAGCTCCTCCCTGGGAGGAAGCCAAACCTCTAGCACATGCATCACTAATAACTTTTGTTATTAACCGGATAGATCTAATTGCGTCATCATTACCAGGAATAATGTGATCTATACCCTCTGGATTTGAATTAGTATCGACCAAAGCGATGATTGGGATACCCATTTTCTTTGCCTCAGTAACTGCTATCTTTTCATATGCTACATCAACTACAAATAAAGCATCTGGCAGACCTTTCATGTCTTTGATTCCACCAACGCTTGCATCTAGCTTTTCATATTCTTTTGTAATATCTACAGCTTCTTTTTTTGAAAGTTTATTAATTCTGCCCGATGACTTCAGCTCCTCAATGTCTATAAGTCGTCTAATTGATCCTCTTATCGTTTTCCAGTTGGTTAATGTTCCACCTAACCATCTTTTATCAATGTAAGGCAAACCAATAGCAGAAGCAGATTCTTTTATTGTTTTAGAGGCAGAGCGTTTAGTGCCAACAAATAAAATTCTATTTCCCTTAGAACATATCTCTTCAGCTTTAGATGCTGCAGCATTAAGACATTCTTGAGTCATCTCAAGATCGATAATGCTAATTTTTTTTCTGGTATCAAATATAAAGGATTCCATTTTAGGGTTCCAAAATCTTTGCTGATGGCCAAAATGAACGCCTGCATTTAGCAGGTCTTTGATTGAAACAATACTCACAATTTCCTCCGGGGTTATTACTCCAGTGCCTCATAAAGTTGACTCATCTGATGAGCACCCCAACAATAATCCTCTTGGCACCTTCGGGATTTAAAGTTTGTGTATTCTATAGAAAAGTTGAAGCAGATTAAAGCTTTTTGTTTAAGAAGTCAGCAAAGCTATATTCGCCCGCTTCTCTGGAACTAATCCATCTTGAAGCCTCCAAAGCCCCTTTTGCAAAAATATTTCTTGAATTTGCAATATGTTGAAAAGTAGTAGTTCCGTTAGCATTTTCAAACTCAATTCTATGCATTCCAAAAATATTACCAATTCTATGAGATTGAATCTCAATAGGACCATCTATTTTACTTTCGAACAAATTTTCTAGAAATCTAGAAATATCTAATGCAGTTCCTGAGGGAGAATCCTTTTTCTTTGTATGATGAATTTCTATAATTCTGCACTTTGAGGAGATGCTAATTGATAAAAGATACTCCTCCATTGAACGTTTTAAATTTGCAATTCCAAGGGACATGTTGGAAGCTATTAATATTGGTATGGATTTTTTAGCAATGCTAATTAGCGACAAATGCTCTTCTGAAAAACCAGTAGTTCCTGATATTAAAGGTAAATTATGCTCAATACAATAATTCACACACTCAATAAATCCTGCCGGGGAAGAAAAATCTATCACAGCAGATATATCGTTTAAATTTATTGCTTTTGCTTGAAAGTCCAAGGCCATGAAATCAAATTGCTTGCATTGAGCTTGAATTGCCTGACCCATATTTCCATTAAAGCCATTAATTAAAATATGCAATATTCTATTTGTTATGAAATTTGTTGGCAGCTTTTATAAAGGACTCTTTTATTGGATGATGCTCCTCACCCGCAATTAATTGAGTGAATTCTTCAAACTTCTTCAGCTGAGCCTTTGAAAGATTTACAGGAGTTTCAACAATCACCCTGCACAAAAGATCACCTCTTCGTGAATCTCTAACTGAAGCAGCTCCTTTTCCTTTAATTCTGAAAATTTTACCAGTTTGTGTATATGAGGGAATTTTAAGAGCAATCTTTGATTCAAGGCCGGGAACATTAATTGTTCCTCCTAAAACAGCAATTTGAAATGGAATTGGGGCTTCAAAGTATAAATCTCTTCCATCTCTTTCAAAAATTTCATTATGCAAGACTTGAATTACAACATAAAGATCGCCAGTATGGCCTCCTCGTGCAGCACCACCCTCTCCTGTAAGTCTAACTTTGTCTCCATTATCTACACCAGATGGAATGCTTACAGATAGAGATTTCGTCTCTTGTTTCACTCCAGCTCCTCGGCATGAACCACAATGGTCCTGAATAATCCGTCCTTCGCCTCTACATGCATTACAGGGTTGTTGTACTGAAAAAAAACCTTGCTGCATTCTCACTTGACCAGCACCGTTACATTGACTGCAGGTCACAGGAGATGAGCCTGGTTTAGCACCAGATCCAGAACAATCATTGCATGATTTATCTACAGGTATTTTTATTGTTTTCTTTACACCAAGAATTGCCTCTTTTAGAGATAGTTCTAGGGTGTATTGCAAATCTTGGCCTCTAGCCGTCCTTCCTGAGGACCTCCTACCACCAAAAACATCGCCAAATATATCCCCAAAGATATCTCCAAAATTAAAATCCTGAAATCCAGCTCCCTGACCACCACCCATACCTTGAACACCCGCATGCCCAAATTGATCATATGCTGATTTTTTTTCAGGATCAGATAGTACTTCATATGCCTCAGCGGCTTCTTTGAATTTTTCATTAGCTGCTGGATCATCCGGATTTCTATCTGGATGATATTTCATAGCTAATTTTTTGAAGGCTTTCTTTAATTCAGAATTTGAAGCATTTTGAGAGACCCCTAAGACCTCATAATAGTCTCTCTGTGACATTGTTTACTTTTCTTCTTCTTTTACTTCTTCAAATTCAGCATCAACTGTATTCTCATCGCTAGAAGTCTCTTCTGGGGAATCAGGAGAACCTTCCTCAGCTTGAGGATAAAGTTTTTGGGTTAATGGAGTTAATACCTCGTTAAGATTTTTAGTAGCTTCTTCGATGGCTTCAAGGCTGTCCTGTTTGATAGCCTCTTCAAGTTTGACCGTGGATGTTTCCACTGCATCTTTCTCTTCATCGGTTAGCTTATCTCCAGCTTCAGAAATCGACTTTCTAGTTGCATGAACTAGCATATCTGCATTATTTTTTGCTTGGACTAAGCTCTCAAACTTCTTATCATCTTCTGCATTAGCCTCAGCATCTTTAACCATTTTCTCAATATCGTCATCAGATAATCCACTAGAAGCTTTGATAACAATGGATTGCTCTTTGCCAGTATTTTTATCTTTAGCTGCAACATTGAGAATGCCATTGGCATCGAGATCAAAGGAAACCTCAATTTGAGGAGTGCCTCTAGCTGCAGGGGGAATATCTGTTAAGTTAAATTGGCCCAATGATTTGTTTTGGGCTGCTTGCTTTCTTTCACCTTGGATAACATGAACCGTCACTGCTGATTGATTATCTTCAGCTGTTGAAAAAACTTGAGATTTTTGAGTTGGTATTGTTGTATTTTTTTCAATTAATGGCGTGGCAATACCTCCCAATGTTTCAATACCAAGCGTTAATGGAGTTACGTCCAGCAAGAGCACATCCTTGGTATCACCTGATAAAACGGATCCCTGAATTGCAGCACCCACTGCAACAGCTTCATCGGGATTAAGATCTTTTCTTGGCTCTTTACCAAAAAAATCTTTAACTTTTTGTTGGACCATTGGCATACGAGTCTGCCCTCCAACAAGCAAAATCTCATTTATATCACCGATAGCAAGTTTTGCATCTTCTAGAGCCAATTTTAGTGGAGCAAGACTTCTATCTACAAGATCTTCAACCAAAGATTCAAGTTTAGCCCTTGTGATTTTATGAACAAAATGTTTTGGGCCTGAGCTATCAGCAGTGATGTATGGAAGATTAATTTCAGTTTGATCAGATGAAGAAAGTTCGATCTTCGCTTTTTCTGCAGCTTCTTTTAAACGCTGAAGAGCCATAGGATCACTTTTTAAATCAAATCCAGATTCTTTCTTAAATTCATCGACAAAATAATCAATCAACTTAAGATCAAAATCTTCGCCACCTAAAAAAGTATCGCCATTTGTGGACAATACCTCAAACTGATGCTCGCCATCTACCTCAGAGATCTCAATAAT
>CAYVYQ010000022.1:0-5227 GCA_964455855.1 uncultured Gammaproteobacteria bacterium | reverse complement strand
TTGTGGACAATACCTCAAACTGATGCTCGCCATCTACCTCAGAGATCTCAATAATTGAAATATCAAAGGTGCCCCCTCCAAGATCGTAAACAGCAACAACCGAATCACCTGTATGCTTATCCAATCCATACGCTAATGCTGCAGCTGTTGGCTCATTTATTATTCTTTTAACTTCAAGACCTGCTATCTTGCCTGCATCTTTTGTGGCTTGTCTCTGCGAATCATTAAAATAAGCAGGAACTGTAATAACTGCCTCTGAAACTTCATGGCCTAAATAATCTTCTGCTGTTTTCTTTAACTTCTTCAAGACCTCAGCTGAGATCTGAGGAGGCGCTAACTTTTTATCACCCACTTTTACCCATGCATCTCCATTATCAGCCTTCATAATTTCATAGGGCACCATATCCATATCTTTTTTCACCACATCATCATCGAACCTTCTTCCAATCAACCTTTTGATCGCGTATAAAGTCTTTTCGGGATTTGTTACAGCTTGCCTTTTGGCTGGAGCACCAACCAAAACTTCATTTTCATCTGAGTAACCTATCACTGATGGAGTGGTTCTACCCCCCTCAGCATTTTCAATAACTTTTGGCTGTTGCCCTTCAACGACAGCTAAACAACTATTTGTTGTTCCTAAATCAATTCCTATAATTTTTGACATAATCTTTTCCTAATTTTTAATTACGGAAACTCTTGCAGGCCTTACAACCCGTTCATGGAGTTCCCAACCCCTCTGAAATATATTTTCAATTTCATTGTTTTCTTTTTTTGGATCCTTCGAGGTCATTACTGCCTCATGCTTAATTGGATCAAACTGCTCATTTATCGGATAGATGGGTCTAATACCAAATTTATCAAGGGCTGATTCAAAAGATTTTAGAGTTAGCTCTACTCCCTCTCTATCTTCCTTTGTTGAATCTTTTGAGAAATTATTGAGTGCATGCTCAAGATTATCTACGACAGGTAACAATTCATGAAGGAGTTTCTCTACTCCATATTTATGAGCTTTTTCAATGTCTGCAGTGTTTCTTTTAAAAGCATTATCAAGTTCAGCCCTAGATCTTAGCAGGGCTTCTTCAAGATCCTTAATTTTTTCTTCTACATTGAGAGTCTCTGGGTTTTCTTTGATTGACGGATCTAACTCCTCTTCCTTGGAATCATCCATATCTATATCGGTCTCTAATTTAATAGAATCGTCTTTAAGATCTGTTTTATCTTGTGCTTTTTGTTTTTTTGCCATCTTTACATCCAATATTTAAATATATTGGGGTAACTCATAGCGAGTTCAAGGGCTTAAAGGTAATTTATTTTAGAGGTTTTACGTAAAGAACCATACTGTGATCAACTATTTCATAACCCATTTCATTTGCAATGGATTCTTGGCGTTTTTCAATAACCTCGTCATGGAACTCAATAACCTTACCAGTTTCAAGACATACCATGTGATCATGATGATCATCAGGAGTAATCTCATAGACTGCATGACCATCTTCAAAGTTATGTCGCGTTACTATCCCAGCTGATTCAAATTGAGTTAGCACCCTGTATACAGTTGCTAAGCCAACATCCTCACCAGAAGTAATAAGCTGCTTATAGATATCCTCAGCACTTAAATGACGATTATCACTTGATTCAAGAGCTTCTAATATTCTTATCCTGGGAAGCGTTGCTTTTAAGCCTGCTTTTTTTAATTCAGTATTTTCTTTACTCATGAACTTTTCGATGTATCCTCTTTCAAAGTATAATCAAATCATCTCATGAAGCAATTAACAAAAGCCTTTTTAATCATTATTTTGTCTCTTGGCGGAGTATCAAGCTGCTCATCTCTAGCTCCATTTAAAGTAGCTGTTTTACAAGGTAACATTATTGAGGATGAAGACGTAGAACAGCTTGTGAAAGGCCTTTCTAAGGATCAGGTGCAATACCTACTAGGAACTCCACTGCTTAATAGCCCCATCCATCAAAATAGATGGGATTATTTTTATTCAGTTAAAGTTGGTGAAACGATTGTTGGTGAGAAGAAGTTATCACTTATTTTTGACATCGATCAAAGATTGGATACTTGGGTGCTAGAAGAAACCACTCTCGCAGATAAGAACTAAGAATCTTTTGCTTCCTTAGCTTTATTTTTCCTTCTTTCTTTAGGATCTTGAAAAAGTGGTCTATAAACCTCCAGCCTCTCTCCATGAGACATTCTGTAATTGAGTGGTTTAGCCTTATATTTACCATCTAACTCCTGACCATTTATCCCAACTTTCAAGCAATTTTTTTCTTTCTGATAAAGTTTTTTTACTTCTGGCAATTCTAAGACTTCTTTTGCAGTAATGCTTTCAGAGACATCAAGCTCTAAAAAACTTGGGTTAACTTCTCGCTGAATAGAAACATAGATCTTCATTTTGATAGTTGAGTTGCAAAAGCATTAATAAACTTGTGGCCAATTTTATCTATTAAAGATTGAGTAGCAATGATGCTAAGAGCAAATGGGAGAGTGAAAGTAGTTTGAAACCTTACCTTGGTTTGATTTTCATCAATTACCTCTAGGCTCCAGAGGGCGTGGAAATCTAAAAAAGGGCCCTTAGATTGGGTAATGCTTACCTCATGTCCAATAGTCTTGTTATTAGATTCAAATGCATAGGTTTTATTGAGCACTGAAAATACCAATCTACCCAAAACAAAACCTTCTTCAGCATCAGGCAATTTTGAGGACTCAAGACAGCCAGGTAAAAATTCTTTATAAGACTCAAAATTATTGATTAATAAAAGTATTCTTTTTGGAGATGCTATGAATACTTCAGATCCTTCAAAACTGCTGGACATTATTAGCTTACTAGCTGATATATAAAAACTGCTGCAACAAGAACCGGAGAGATAAATTTAATAAAAAATCTCCAAACTTTAAATATTACAAGATCAATATCAGAAAATTCATCTAGTGCAAGATTCGGCTTTAAAAACCATCCAGCAAAAATTGCAACCATCATGCCTCCAATGGGCATTAAAAATTGATTTGCTAAGTAATCTATTGAATCTAAGAAATTAAGATCTCCAATAAAAGAAATATCAGACCAGTCATTAAAGCTAAGCACGCTACCTATGCCTATTACCCATGCAAAAAGACCCAGGGTTAAGGCAGCAGAAAATCTAGAAACTATATTCTCCTCTTCAAAATATGCAACGCTAGGCTCAAGCAAAGAAATAGCACTGCTTAAGGCAGCAATTGAAAGTAATGCAAAAAAAGCTGGTCCAACAACATTGCCCAAAGGCATGTCGACAAAAGCAGACAGTAGGCTTACAAATACAAGACCGGGGCCTGCTCCTGGCTCTAAACCATAGGCAAAAATAATTGGAAAGATGGCTAAGCCAGCCAAAATAGCTATTAAAGTATCTAAACCTGCAACCGTGAGTGATGTTCTAAAAATATTTTCCTCTTGAGGCATATAGGCTCCGTAGCACATGATAGAGCCCATACCTAGACTTAAACTAAAGAATGCTTGTCCCATAGCTCTCAAGAATGTCGTAGCATCTACTTCAGAAAAATCTGGAGCAAATAAAAAGCTTAAACCTCTAGCAAAATCACCATTAATCATGGCATTCACAACCATTACCATCATCAAAATAAACAACGCTGGCATTAACAAGCGAACCATTCTCTCAATCCCGCCAATAACACCTGCTGAAATAATAATAATATTCAAAGCAATAAAAATTGAATGCCAAAATAATAGTCTTGATGGAGATGAGGTAACTATATTGAATTGCTCTAGAGAGGAAATATCAGGAGTTGGAAAAGCAGCTATGATTATATAGTTCAAACAAATTCCAGCTATAACACTATAAAAAGAAAGGATTAAAATTCCTGAAATTAAACCACCCCAACCTACTGCCTGCCATTTGCTTGTTTGCCCTGAATCAATCGCTGCAGTTTTCATAGCGTTGACAGGGCTTTTTCTGGCACGCCTGCCAATCATGATTTCAGCCATCATAATTGGCAGTCCAACTGCTAAGATACAAAGAAGATAAATCATTACAAAAGCCCCGCCGCCTTCGGTTCCTGCTTTATATGGAAAGCCCCAAATATTTCCTAGGCCTACAGCTGATCCTGCTGCAGCAAGTACAAAGGTCCACTTTCCAACCCAGGAGACAGATTCATGAAATTTTGAAGAAGTATTTCCGTTCATATAATTATGTATAAGGGTTATATAAAAATGCTAAAGAAGTTATGCAACATATTGTAACTAAGTTTGTTATCAAAGTTCTTGCATTTGCGTATTTAATGTTTGCTTGAAAGAATAAACTATTTTTTTTCTCAAAGTACAAAAAAACCTGAAGAGCTAGAACCAGTAAAATAAGGCTGAATGATAAATTTACAAAGGAAACTAATGCAACTCCTAAACCCAAAAGAGAGAACCCAATTGCGATCCAGAGGTTTGCTGATGAGGCAGAGTCTTCTTCCCAACCCCAAATAATACCGCCCAAAAAAGCAGTTACTATCCCTCCATATATTGCTAGAGCTTGGATTGAATAAAGAGCTAGGGTTGAATTAAAAATCCATGGAATTAAAGCTAAAAAAATAAATAAGCAAAGACCCCAGTAAATTAAAGTTACTTTAGTTTTTTGCATAAATACCCTCAAAATTTGCAAATAGTTTTAACAGATTCATAATTGTGAGAATCATTATGAATGCTAAAAATAATAATATCATCGTCAAGAATAAAAATGCCGCAAGAAATTATCACTTAACTGATAAATTTCAGGCTGGCTTAGTCTTAGAAGGGTGGGAAGTTAAAGGTTTAAGAAATGGCAAGGTTGATGTAAAGGATTCCTATGTAACTCTTAAAAATCATGAGGCGTGGGTTATTGGTTTAAAAATTGATCCGCCAGCATCTTTAAAAAATGATCACATAGATCCAATAAGATCTAGAAAATTACTTCTAAACAAAAGAGAAATAAGTAATATTCTAGAAGCAATTAGCCAACAAGGCCTCACCTGCGTATTGACATCAATCTATTGGAAAGAAAATAAAATTAAATGTGATATTGCAATAGGTAAGGGTAAAAAAACCTATGACCAAAGAGAGGATGTTAAACAAAGGGACTGGAATCGAGAAAAACAGAGAATCTTAAAAAATTCTAACCGTTAGACTTTTTCATATATAATCACTCTCCCCATGGGGGCGAATTGGGTTCGACGTTTTTATTGGATTCCAAAGCGCATGCCAAGATT
>CAYVYQ010000021.1:0-14459 GCA_964455855.1 uncultured Gammaproteobacteria bacterium | reverse complement strand
GGATGCATTTTTTTTAAAATATTATGGCAGTACAAAAAAGTAAAAAAACAAGATCAAAGCGTGGAATGATTCGTTCTCACGATCATTTGTCAGATCTGACATTATCTACTGACCCAGTGTCTGGTGAAAGGCATCTTCGTCATCAAATGACTGCTGATGGTTTCTACAAAGGCCGCTTAATAAAGGATCTAAGAAAACCAATCAAAGAAGTAGAGGATAACGAAGCTCAAGACTAACCATGTCTTTTCCTGCTTTTTTAGCGTTTCCCGGTCAGGGCTCACAACATTTATCTATGCTCTCAAAGGGTGGTCTATCTGAGATTGCTCTATCAAGTGAATATTCACCCGTACTAGAATGTTGCAGTGATCTAATATCTCATGATGCGTATAAATTAATTGAGGAGGGTCCTGAGGAATTAATTAATGAAACCTCAATAACTCAACCTCTTCTGCTACTTTGCTCTTATCTCCATTTTCAAAAATTACAAGATTCTATGGATATTGCTCCTGCATACTTTGCTGGTCATTCTTTAGGTGAATATTCTGCTTTAGTTGCTGCTAATTCAATACCGGTTAATGTAGCTTTAAAGTTGGTAAGAAAAAGGGGGGAGTTAATGGAATTAGCTCCAAAGGGATCAATGTCTGCAATCATGGGTTTAGAAGATAACATTATCAGTGAAATATGTTTAGCTGCATCAACAGGTGAAAATTCTCATGTCCAATGTGCAAATTTAAATTCACCAAATCAAACCGTCATATCCGGCCATGATGATGCGATAAATAGAGCGCAAGATTTATGCCTTTCTAAGGGTGCTAAACGAGCAATAAAACTTAAAGTTAGCATCGCATCACATAGCAAATTAATGCTTAGGGCTGCAGATGAATTTCAACAAGCACTCGAAGCTGTTGAATTCTGTATGCCTGATACAAAAATCATTCATAATGTATCTGTTGAAGCTGCATCATCACCACATGAAATCCAATCTTTATTGGTTTCACAATTACACTCGCCTGTTAGATGGGTTGAAATATGCGACTTCATTGCAACATTAAATTTACCAATTATTGAGTGTGGTCCAGGGAAAGTTTTATCGGGATTATTTAAATCAAATAAGCTTGATAGCTATTTTTCTACTTCTGACGAAGAATTTTATGAGAAGATAAATAATTATGGATAAAAAAATAGTTTTTATTACCGGGGTTTCAAGAGGCATAGGATTAGAGATTGCTAAATGCTTTTTAAATGATGGGTACTTTGTCATTGGCACTTCTAGATCAAATTTTAACCTTGGTGAAGCTCTTGACTCAGATCACTGTCTTCATATTCCTTTAGATGTTACAGATAGAGATCAAGTTAAAAATTGTATGGAGCAAATAAAGACACAGGAAAAAATTCCAAATGTACTAATTAATAATGCTGGGATAACCAAAGACCAGCTTTTTTTACGAATGAAAGATGAAGATTGGGATGAAGTGATAAATTCTAATCTCACAGGTGTTTTTAATATCACTAAATTATTTATTAAATCTATGGTGAAGGATCGATCTGGAAAAATCATCAATATATCTAGTGTTGCTGGGTTAATGGGCAATCCAGGCCAAGTTAATTATTCTTCAAGCAAAGCAGGGTTAGGCGGTTTTACAAGGTCATTAGCAAAAGAGGTTGCTGCGAGGAATATAACAGTTAATTGTATTGCTCCAGGATTTATTGAAACTGATATGACAAATCATTTTAAGAGTGATGAATTAGATAATATATTAAAAACAATTCCAGCAAATAAAATGGGCAATCCGCAGGATATTGCTAATTTAGCCCTGTTTTTAGCTTCTTCTAGTGGCGATTATATTACTGGTCAGACAATATCCGTCGATGGCGGGCTTTATATGAATTGATGATTTTATATGTTTTTGGTAGAAATGTTGTAGAATAGATTTTTTTAAACGGAGGATGCCCTGTGAGTATCGAAGAAAGAGTAAGAAAAATTGTTTGTGAGCAGCTAGGTGTTGGCGATGATGAGGTTAAAAATGACTCTTCATTTGTCGATGACTTAGGCGCTGATTCACTTGATACAGTAGAACTTGTAATGGCTCTTGAAGAAGAGTTTGAGCTTGAAATTGCTGATGAAGAAGCAGAAAAAATTTCGACCGTTCAAGAAGCTGTAAATTACATAAATTCAAACAGCTAAACACTTCTTAAATGAAGCAACTACACAGAAGAGTTGTAGTTACTGGCTTAGGTATCCTTTCACCAATAGGTAACAATGTTGATGATGCCTGGAACTCATGCATTGAGGGTAAATCAGGCATAACAACTGTCGATATTGGATTAGCGAATAATCCAGTAAAAATTGGTGGTCGCTTAAAAGATTTTAATCCAGAGAATTTTCTTGACCCCAAAGAGATCAGACGAATAGATCCATTTATACAATATGGAATTATTGCTGCAAATCAGTCCATTGAACATTCTGGAATACTTGATTCCAACATTGATTTAACAAAAGTTGGTGTTAATTTTGGAGCTGGTATTGGTGGCATTGACACCATTGAAAAGAATAAAATTCTATTAGAAGAAAAAGGTTATAAGAAAGTATCTCCTTTTTTTGTTCCAGGCTCTATTGTAAATATGATATCTGGACTTGTTTCTATAAAACATGGTTTTATGGGTCCAAATACTTCTGTTGTGACTGCTTGCTCAACGGGTAATCATTGCATAGGGACTGCTGCTAGATCTATTTCATGTGGTGAGGCTGATGTAATGATAGCCGGTGGTGCGGAAATGGCATCAACACCGCTCTCAGTTGCAGGATTTATCTCTGCCAGAGCTCTTTCTATGAATTCAAACCCTGAAGCAGCAAGCAGACCATGGGATAAAGATAGAGATGGTTTTGTGTTATCAGATGGAGCAGGATCATTGGTCTTAGAGGAGTATGAGCATGCTAAATCTCGAGGGGCAACAATTCATGCTGAAATAATTGGCTTTGGAACAAGCTCAGATGCTTATCATATGACAGCACCGCCTGAAGATGGCAGAGGGGCAGCCTTAGCTATGTCAAACGCAATAAATGATGCAGAAATTGACACATCAGAGATTGATTATATCAATGCGCATGGTACTTCAACGCCTCTGGGTGATATTGCAGAAACTGTTGCTTTGAAAAAAGTATTTGGCACTGATGTACCACAGATTAGCTCCACAAAATCTATGACTGGACATACATTGGGCGCAGCCGGCGCAATCGAATCAATTTTTTGTATTAAGGCTATTAATGAAGGCATTATACCTCCCACCATTAACCTTGATAATCCTGATCCCCTTTGTGATTTAAACTTCACGCCGCTTGTCTCTAGCGAGAAAAAGGTAGAAGTTGCAATGAATAACTCTTTTGGATTTGGGGGAACTAACTCTACACTTGTCTTCAAAAAAATCTAAATTTTCTTTTTTTTTACTTACCCTAGCGATAATTGTTATCGTTTTGGTGGGGTCTTCAGAGTCAATTGTTTATTCTAGAGCTCACGACAATCAAGAATTTTATAATGTTGAAGAGGGGGCTTCTTTAAATTCAATACTAGAGGATTTTGAATTACCGTTTCTTAAAAAAAATCTACTGAAGATATATTTAAAAAAAAATGGTATCAACGTTGCTCAAGCTGGATATTACAAGCTTAAAAATCAATCTTGGAAAGATTTTATTTCCTCAGTAACCAATGGTGATGTAGTTATATTCAAACTAAATATTCCAGCTGGTAAAAACTTATATGAACTTAAAGAAATACTTTTAAACACATATTTAGATAATGATTGTGATAATTTTGAATGTTTGAATGATACTTTTGAGTTTATTGAAGGAACATTAAAACCAGATACTTATTTTTATAAATATGCCTCTTCAATGGCCAATATATTAAATCAATCTCAAGTTGAATTTATTCAATTAGCAAAAAATCTATGGTCAAAGAAAAATCCTAATACGCCTTTAAAAAGTTTATCTGACGCCATCATACTTTCATCTATAGTCGAAAAAGAAGCAGGTAATGATGATGAGAAGACTGTAATAGCTGGTGTATTTCTACATAGATTGTCTATAGGAATGAGATTGCAGGCTGATCCAACTATTATTTATGGTTTATTGCCTGAATTTAATGGCGATATTACAAAAGCAAATCTTAGGGATAAGAACAATATTTACAATACCTATCAAATATCAGGCCTTCCTCCAACACCCATATCAACAATTAGCCAATCATCTTTAGAAGCAGTAATATTGGGTATGCAAAATGATTATCTATACTTTGTCGCTAAAGGTGATGGGACTCATAAATTTTCAAAAACTTATAAAGAGCACCTTGATGCTGTTAAAAAATATCAACTTAATTGAATTATGAAATTAATTACGTTTGAAGGAATTGAAGGAGTAGGCAAATCCACTCAAATAAATTTACTTCTAGAATGGCTTACGGCTAAAGGTTTTTCTGCAAAGCTTCTAAGGGAACCTGGATCAACCGAATTTGGTGAAAAAATTAGAAATTTACTTTTATCAAAAGAATCTAACATTTCAGCTCATACTGAACTATTGCTCATGTTTGCAGCAAGATCAGAGATGATTTCAGAGCATTTAATTGATAGCACATACGATTTCATTCTTTGTGATAGGTACTACCATGCGTCTATTGCTTATCAAGGATATGGGAGAAAACTTTCTCTTGATTTAATTGATACATTAATTAACGGTATAAATTGCCCATCACCTGACTTAACCATAATTTATGATCTTGATGTGAAGATAGGCTTTCAAAGAAAGGCTGATGATGACATTGATAGAATTGAGTCGTCAGGGGTTAATTTTTTTGAAGACGTAAGAAATGGTTATAAAGAATTAGCTGATGCGAGAGCAGAGGTAGAAATTTTGGATGCGTCTCAGTCAGTTGAATTAATTAGCGAACAAACTAAAAGTTTAGTTAAACGTCTATTCTAGAATGGCTGTAGATCGTTATCCCTGGTTAAAAGATGCAATCAATGCATATAAAAATATAAATTTTTCATCTTCTACAATTATAGAAGGTGAATCAGGTCTGGCTAAGCAGCAGCTTGCTAAATATTTCGCACAAAAATTATTGTGTTCTGATGAAATAAGTCCTTGTAATAACTGCAACTCATGTAATTATTTTTTAGCCGGTTCACATCCTGATTATTGCTTTCTTGCTCAAGACGAGTGCTCTAGTGTGCTGCACACATATTCTAAAGCTAAAAAAGACTCATTAAATTCAAAAAAAATTGAAGGCATAAGAGCTTTGAATGAGTTCATTGCTATGACTAATTCAGTTTCTAAACAAAGAGTGGCAGTAATTTTTGATGCCCATTTAATGAATATTAATGCTCAAAATGCGCTGCTCAAAACCTTAGAAGAATTACCTGAGAACAAGCACATCTTTATAGTATCGAATCAACGTAAATATTTTTTAGCCACCATATATAGTCGATCGAGTTTAACTTCTATCAAAAATCCTGATTCACATAATCTCAATCAATGGATTTTAGACCAAGGTTATATCGATTTTTCAACATTAAATTTTGCTCCTGACTCTACTCCATTAGAAATTGAAAGGCTGATTAATAACGACATGGCTGGACAGTACATGGAGATTTCTCAGAACCTTAATTCTTATTGTCTTGGCAATACATCTACTCCTGACTTAATAAAATTTTATAAAGATACGAATATCTCATTTGATGAAAAGATTAACTCTATAATTCTTTTTCTAAAAACATGTATTGGAATCAATCAAGATTTTTATAAATCTCACCCTTCCATAACCTCCATGGATAATATGAAGCTAGATGCAGTTGCTGTTTCTGATTTAATTGAAGAGCTAGTAGATTATAAATATCAGCTTAATAAAGTGCCTGCTCTAAATGAGCAAATTGGTCTTAATAACTTTTTTTATAAAATTAAAAACCTTTTTAGTTAGGCTGTCGCACCACCATCAACAATAATTGTTTGGCCATTGATATATTTACCTGCATCAGAGGCTAACATAATTGCTGCACCAGCAACTTCATCAGGTTCACCAATTCTTCTCATTGGATGAGTGCTAGTGTAGTTGTCGTGAATGGCTGGATTCTCCCATAAACCCTTTGCAAAATCAGTTCTTATAAGACCTGGGGCAATGCTGTTAGCACGAATATTATGCTGACCATATTCAACTGCGATATTTTTTACCATTTGAATATCAGCCGCTTTACTCAAATTGTATGTGCCTATAAGGTTGTTACCTCTGGTTCCGCCTACACTTGAGATAATTATAATCACTCCATCTTTACGTTCAATCATTTGAGGTGTTACTAAATTAGTTAATATGTGATTTGCCTTAATATTGTTGTTCATCACTTTATCAAAAGCCTCTGATGGAATATCAGCCATTGAGCCCATGAATGGATTTGTTGCAGCATTGCAAATTAAAACATCAATTTTTCCAAGAAGTTTATTAGTCTCATCTACTAGATTTATGAGCTCTGATTCGTGAGCAATATTTCCTGCGATGGGGAAAGCTAGCTCAGATCCAAGTTCATTATTTATTTCATTTGCTGTATCCTGGCATGCTTCAATTTTTCTGCTTGAAATAATAACTTTGGCTCCATGAGATGCCGCATGGAATGCAATCGATTTACCAATTCCTTTTGATGAGCCTGTGATTAAAAATGATTTGTTTTTTAAATTAAATAATGACATTTAGCTTATAATCCTAATATGTTAAAAAATGTTGAAATATATTCTAAATCAAATTGTGTCTTTTGTGATAAAGCTAAACATTACTTTGTTCAAAATGACATTTCCTATATCGAGCACAATGTAGAAATTCCTGAAGTCTTTGAGGCTTTAATGTCCAGAAATCCTAATGCTAGAACGATGCCCCAGATTTTTGTGAATGATGAATTGATAGGTGGTTATACAGATTTGATGGAATGGATTGATAAATAAGGATTAAGTTATGGTTGCCTTTAATGATTTTTTATTGCTGTTAGATGGTTATCTAAGTGGTTCCTGGTGGTTCCCTGCATTTCTAATAGGCACAGGTATATTTTTTACTGCCTACTTAGGCTTCCCTCAATTTAAATTCTTCAGTCATGGCTGGAGAATTGTTACTGGTAAGTACGCAAAAAATGATTCCAAAGGTGAAACTACACCATTTGAAGCTTTGACAACAGCTATGTCTGGTGCTGTGGGCACTGGCAATATTGGTGGAGTTGCTTTGGCAATATGGATTGGTGGTCCTGCGGCTATATTTTGGATGTGGATAACTGCAATTTTTGGTATGACCACTAAATTTGTCGAAGTGACAATGGCCCATAAATACAGAACTACTCTATCTGATGGCTCCATTTCAGGTGGACCAATGTATTATATTGAAAAAAGTTTTAATAAGAGATGGGCAGGTGTTCTATTTGCTGCCTTGATGATGATATGCGCTATTGGCTCAGGTAACATGCCGCAGATCAATAATATAGCAAGTGTTCTTGATTCAACTTTTAGCATTCCCAAACTAGCTACAGGCTTAATTTTAGGATTTATGTTGTGGTTGATTATTTCGGGCGGAATTAAGAGAATTGCTAAAATAGCGAGTAAATTAGTTCCATTTATGGCTGTGATCTATTTTGGAGGAGCTTTAGTTGTCGTGGTCGAGAATTATCAAAATATTATTCCTTCCTTTCATTCTATATTTTCTCAAGTTTTTTCTGGTTCTGCTGCTGCTGGGGGTTTCTTGGGCGCTAGTTTTGCAATGAGTTTAAAGTTAGGAGTTGCAAGAGGATTATATTCCAATGAAGCTGGTCAAGGCTCATCACCAATTGCTCATGCATCTGCAAAAACTGAACATTCAGTAGAGCAAGGGATGGTATCAATACTAGAGCCTTTTATAGATACGATTGTTGTTTGTAGTGTTACTGCTCTTGTCATCCTATCCAGTGGTGCATGGATCGAGAAATATGAAAATACATTTGAACGATCCTCAATGGCAATTTTTGAAGGCAAGTATTCTGAATCTAATACAAATGATGTAGAGGAGCTAGGTAAGTATATTCTTGATGCTAGAAAATTTACCAATGATACAACATCAGTTAAAAATTTTTCTGGAAACTTATCCATTGATAATGGAGAAATACAACAAGCTGATGTAACAATTTTTCATAATAATTCAATAGCTGAAGATGTGACTTTTTACAAAAACGGTGAATTGTTTAAAGGAGCTCTTGAAATACTCAATGGAGAAATCAAAGATTCATCAATCACAGTTAATGGAAAATCTTTAATACATTCAGCTGAACTTACATCAAAAGCTTTTGGATCAGGGGTTCTTGGAAAATATGGAGAATACATTGTTGCCATTGGATTGCTCTTATTTGCATTTTCTACAGCTATAGCTTGGTCTTATTATGGAGATCGATCTACGGCATATATTTTCGGAGAAAATGCTGTCCCTTGGTATCGAATGATTTATGTAATTTGTTTTATAGCTGCAGCCATTATTGATACAACGGTTGTTTGGAATATTGCATATGTGGTAGTTGCGCTTGTAACAATACCAAATTTATTTGCTTTATTTATCCTTAGAAAAGAGATGAAGGAGCAAGTTACAAGTTATGTGATTGAAAAGTAGATTAATGTGATCTATTTTTTAATTCTTCAAGAACATCACCATAACTAAGATTTAATTTTCTTAGCATTACTAAGAGGTGATACATTAGGTCAGCCATTTCATCGATAACTCGTCCATCATTAGTTACCGCTGAAATTGATACTTCACCAGCTTCTTCGGTAACTTTTTTAGCAATTTCTTTTATTCCCTCTTTATAAAGTTGATACGTATATGAGGATACATTACCTTCTTTAAATCTAGCATCTATAGTTCTCTCTAAATCATTGGTAATGTTAAGCGAGGAGGGTGCATCAAGAAAGCATGAATTATTATTTAAATGACAGGTTGGCCCAGAATTTTTAGCTAACACTAACAGGGTGTCCTTATCACAATCATGAATAATATTCTTAATAGCTAATTTATTTCCAGAGGTCTCACCTTTGGTCCATAGCTTTTTTTTACTTCTACTGTAAAAGGTAGCAAAGCCTGATGATTGAGTAATCATCAATGCTTCTTTATTCATGTAACCCAACATTAAAATTTCCAGAGTTTCATAATCCTGAATGATAGCTGGCATTAAACCATCAACCTTTTCCCAATCTAAAGTTATCATTTTCATATCCTTATATTTATTTTGTTACTTTTAAGAACTTCTTTAATCTCGCCTATAGAGTACTTATTTCTATGAAATATGCTTGCTGCTAGTGCACCATCCACATTCGTTTTCTTGAAAACATCAATAAAGTCTTGAGGACCACCAGCTCCCCCTGAAGCAATCATTGGAATTGAGCAAAATTTCTCAAGTGTTTGAAGCAGATCTATATCATAGCCTTGCTGAATCCCATCTTGGCCCATAGCATTTATCACAACCTCTCCAGCACCAAGCTCTTGCACTTTAACCAGCCAATTGCTTGCTAAAATATCTGTTGAATAAGCAGTTTTCTCATTACCAGTTTTTGCAAAAAGGTAAGCTTCATTATTAATAATTTTGACATCCATACCTATCACTACACACTGCGACCCAAATTCATCGCTCAATTCTTTTATTAATTTTGGATTAACTAGAGCGGGGGTATTAATTGAAATTTTATCAGCTCCTAGGTTTAATATTTCTTTAGCATCCTCTAAAGTTTTAATCCCACCAGCAACGCAAAAGGGAATATTAATAACTTCAGCAATTTTTGATACCCACTCTCTATTTACTGTAGATTCCTTGGTGCTGGCTGAAATATCGTAAAATACCAACTCATCAGCACCATCGTTAGAATACTTTTCAGCTAAGTCTAAGATTGAACCAACAATTTTATGATTTTTAAATTGAACACCTTTGACAACCATGTCTCCTTTAACATCCAAACACGGAATTATTCTTTTAGTAATCATTAGCTAAATCTCTTAATGAGATATTTTTTTCATAAATAGCTTTGCCGATAATTGCTTCTTTAATGTTCATCGATTTTAAGATATTTAAATCATCAAGAGACCTAATACCTCCTGATGCAATAAGATTTATTGATGGGAATAGATGCAAAAGGTCTCTATAAACATCAAAACTAGGTCCTTGCATTGCACCATCTAAAGAAATATCAGTGGCTAGGATATTAGAATAAAATGGTTGATCAGATAAGAACTGATACAACGGAATATCACTATTATCTTGCCAACCATGAGTATAAATAGTGGGAGTGTTGTTAATTAGCTTAAAATCTAACGCTAACACTATCTGACTTGCATCAAAATTATTCTTTAGGTCTTGAATAAAATTTCCTTGGAATAAAGCTGTGCCTAATATAATTCTAGACACCCCGATTTCAACCATTTTTTCAACCTGTTGAATTGTTCTAATGCCTCCACCAACTTGGATAGATATATCAGAAATTTCAAGAATTTCAGTAATTACATCTTTGTTTAATTGGTTTCCAGTCTCAGCACCATCCAAATCAACTATATGCAAGTAATTGAGCTGATGAGACTTAAAAATATTTACTTGGGCTATAGGATCATGATTATATTCGGTGACTTCTTTGAAATCACCTTTGAGCAATCGAACACAACGACCATTTTGTAGATCAATAGCTGGTAATATTTTCATTGTAATTAAAAAAATAATCTAGAAATTTTTGGCCCGCTAGAGATGATTTTTCGGGATGAAATTGGCATCCATAAAAGTTATTTGATTGAACAGCAGCTGAATAGGGCAAGCTATAATCTGCGGTAGCTAAAGCATAATTAGAAATTGGAGAGTAATAACTGTTAGCAAAATAGTAGTAGTCATCAAGTTTGTTTTTATTACTATCATTAAAGGTAACTTTATTCCATCCCATCTGTGGAACCTTAATATTTATGTCAGGTTTAAATTTCTTGATATTTCCTGCAATAATTCCCATGCATTCTGTGTCATGTTCTTCAGAATGCTCAAAAAGTACATGCATGCCAATGCAAATTCCAAGAACCGGCTGAGTTAGATTTTTGATAGTTGGTATCAGACTATTAGATTTAAGGCTATTCATAACACTGCTAGCTGATCCAACACCGGGTAAAATAACAAACGAAGCATTTGATACAACATCTTTATTATTTGTAATAATAGTTTTCATGCTTCTAAGCTCAACGGCTCTTTGAACTGACCGAAGATTTGCGCCCCCACAATCAATAATTGCTACTGTCATAAAATCCCTTTTGTGGACGAGGATGATGTTGATTCGATCACTACAGCTGACTTCAAACATCGAGCAAAGGTTTTGAATGTAGCTTCAAGTAAATGATGTGAATTTTTACCAGTTGTCTCGATATGACATGTCATTGCAATTGAATTAATTAAAGATATAAAAAAATGTTCAAACATTTCTGTTGGAAAGTCGCCAACATAATCTCTTAATTTTGAACACTTAAAATTGAGGTATCTTCTAGAGCTTAAATCTATGCTCACGATACTTTTGACCTCATCCATAACCAAGATTTCACTTGATGCATATCGCGCTATCCCAATTCTATCTCCAAGAGCATTGTTTATTGATGTGCCCAAGGCAATGGCAATATCCTCAATTGTATGATGTTCGTCTATTTCTAAATCACCCAAGCAGGTTAAATTTAAATCTATAGAGCCATGTTTTGAAAATTGCTCTAAAAGATGGTCTAAATAATTTAAACCGGTTTGAATATTATAATTACCTGAACCATCAAGATTTAAGTTGATATATATATTAGTTTCATTCGTTTTTCTGATTTCGCTATAGCTTCTAGATACTGCTTTCTTTGATGCTATGTCTTCTCGTATTTTAACCGCTTGCTGATGTCCATCTAAAGTTTCTGCTCGAGCCATTTCAATTACAGTATCCTTGAGATTATTAAAGCCTTCCGCAGAGGCTGTTTGAACACTTATATGCTTCCCAAAATCACTAACACTTAAACCTGAGTGAACTTTAGCTTGACCACTGGTTGGTAATACATGATTTGAACCTGAAGAATAGTCACCAAATGATTCTGGGCTTAACGCTCCACAAAAAATTGATCCCGCATTGTTAATCTGTGCCAGGTATTTTGAATAATCTTCATCTAATAGTATAAGGTGCTCAGGAGCGCATTCATTTATTAAACAGATAGTATCTTTGAAAGATTTAGCCTTGATCAACAAAACATTTTTGATACTTTTGGATAGGACGTTCTGCCTAGCTAAGTTACTCATTTGTTTCGAGATCTCAGCTTTGATCTTCTTCAACAGACTAAGATTATTAGAAATGATGAAGGCTCTTGAATTTGGATCATGCTCTAATTGAGATAAAGCATCAGCCGCTGCAATAGAAATTTTATCAAGATCATTAGTGACTATCATTACTTCACTTGGTCCTGCCGGAAGGTCTATCGCAACATCATTAGAGCAAAGTTTTTTTGCCTCATTCACATATGAATTGCCTGGCCCAAATATCTTATTCACTTTGGGGATAATTGTAGTGCCATATGCCATAGCAAAAATCGCTTGAGCACCTCCAACTTTATATATATTTTTTACTCCATAGAGTTTAGCTATCCATAATATTTCAGGAGCTACTAGGCCATTTTTATTTGGAGGAGTGCAAATTATAATATTCTTACATCCAGCCACTGTAGCTGGTATTAGTTGCATTAATAACGATGAGATTAATGGAGCGCTACCTCCAGGAACATAGATACCAACCGAATCAATGGATCTAAACTCCTTCCAGACTTTGATGCCTTTTGTTGTTTCAACAGGGGTTCCTATAAGTCCTTTTTTGTCATTTTCACAAATAGTTTTTATGTTAGCTGCTGAGCTAAGAATTGATTGTTTTAATTTGTCAGAAACCAATAGATCAGACTTTGATATTTCTGATTTATTAACTTTATAAGATTTTGGTGACTTAGTATTTAATTCTTGATTAATTTTATCAAAAGCAGATGTGCCTTGACTTAAAACAAGATTTTTAAACTTCAGGACTGTCTCAGAAACATTATCAGTCGAAATATCTTTTATAGACCATTCTATTTTCTTCGATGAAGATGAGCGATTAATAATTTTCATTTAATTTAATATTTTCTCAACAGGCAAAACTAAGATTGAAGATGCTCCATTAGATTTAAGCTTTTCCATTGTTTCCCAAAACACAGGCTCCTTGCATAATGCATGTATTGCTACTTTGTTATCTTTTTGTAACGGAATGATTGTTGGAGAATCTGCACCAGGAAGTAATTTGCAAATTTTTTCAATTGAATGACTATGGGCATTCAACATAACATATTTGCTTTCTGCAGCATTAATAACGCCCTCAAATCTTTTTATCAAGCTGACAACATTATTTTGCCTAATTTTATTTAACCTCACTGGAGAAATTAAAACTGCTTCAGAGTCCATGAGTGAATTGAATTCAACTAAGTTATTAGCTTCAAGGGTAGCACCTGATGAAACTAGATCGCATATACAATCCGCAATACCAATATAAGGAGTTAGCTCCACAGAGCCATTAATCTTAATAACCTCAGCAGTTATGGAATTTTTTTTCAGATATTTTTTAACTAGTGCAGGATAAGAGGTGGCTATCTTTTTATTTTTAAGAGACCTTAACTTCGAATTTAATGGTTTTGCAAATGCTAGTTTGCATTTAGAAAATCCTAATTTTAATAATGGTTTGGCAGTAATTTTATTATTTGTAGCTGCTTGTTCAGCTAAGACATTTTCACCAACAATTCCAAGGTCAGCCACACCTTTAGACACAAGAGAGGGGATGTCATCATCTCTAACTAGCAATATATCTATATTCATATTTGAAGATCTAGCTAAAAGACGCTCTCCATTCGCTGAAAAATTAATACCAGATTTGATTAATAGGTTTTTACTATTTTCATAGAGCCTGCCTTTCCTTTGAATTGCAATAGTTATTTTTGATTGCATAATGCTAGCCTTTTTTTAATACTTTTATATAGCCTTGGTTGGTCTCTTTAAATAGAAACCTTGCTACTCGTGTTACGGTTGCTGTAGATGTATTAAGTTTAGATGCAATATCTCTGTATGTAGATTTGCCTTCGTATAATAACTTAGCTACTTCCCAGCGTTCTTCCATGGCTTCTATTTCTGATGGTGTGCACAAATCCAGTAGGAAATTCTCTATATCTTTTGATGAATTTAGTTCTTTTAATACTTTTGATAATTTCATAACGCGATTCTATATGTTTTAGCATGCTAAAACAACTATACAAACTAATAAATATAAAAATGTTTAAAATAGGTTAGAATTATTAAAAATAAGGAGATCAAATGACTATTTCAATAAATGATAATTTTCCAAATCAAGAATTAAGAATCTTAATTGATGGAGA
>CAYVYQ010000020.1:0-15164 GCA_964455855.1 uncultured Gammaproteobacteria bacterium | reverse complement strand
GAGCCAAAAAATCCTGTTAGCATAATTAACATATCACTCAGCGCTATTGAATAAGCGCCCTTAGCAAGCATTAATACCAAAGCGCCCAAAATTGTGGGAATGCTTAATAGAAAAGCAAACTTTGAGGTATCTTTTAGATTTAATCCAATAATTAATGCTCCTGTGATTGCCATGCCAGATCTGGAGGCACCTGGGAAAACAGCCAATGCCTGAAAACAACCAATGATCAAGGCAGCAGATAAAGTTAACTCAGTTAAAGATTTAGATTGACTTGAGGACTTAAAGGCAGCGTATAACAAACCAGCAAATACAAGGTTTGCCCAAGCAATTGAATTAATATTTGCAGATCTAGACTCGGTTAAATCAGATGCAAGTAATCCAACCACTACAATTGGCAGGGTTGCAACAAGAAGGTTTAACCCCAGAGAAAAATCTTCTTTGCTCCTGGTTTTTTTCCATGGCGTCCATGCATAGAGCAAACTTTGAATTTCTTTTTTAAAAAAATAAATTACTGCAGCTAAGGTTCCAGCGTGAACTGAAATATCAAAGACAATCCCAAAGTCTTTTACTCCAAACAGCAATGATGGAAACAATAAATGTGCTGAGCTAGAAACAGGCAAAAACTCAGTTAGGCCCTGAATTAGAGCAAGAAGGAGTGCAAGAAAAAAATCTGAAATCATGATTTTTGATAATCAGGAGTTTTAAGATAAACAGGATTTGCATTTTCAGGAAGAAAGCTTTCACCAGTTTCCAGTTTTTTCTTGGCCAATGATGCAATGGACTCGGCACTTCCTGCGGCTTGAGATAAAAAATTAGAGCACTTTGTTACTTCTATCGGCCAACCCGTTCCAGCAAAATAACAATCTTCTTTGTTTGCTAAACCCGTTAATTCATCCATCCCAACAACTGACTCATTTGATGATGGTGTAAGCTCATCTTTATTCTTGTGATAACTGCAAAAATAACTTTCTTTTGAATCAGCTTCAATGGCTACATAAATTTTTGTTTCAACTGCATCAATCCATTGAGATGCCTGGTGAGCAATGGACTCGAGATTAGAGATTGAGATAAGGGGCAATTCCTTGACCTCTGCTATCGCTTTTAAAAAAGAGGCGGTGATTCTGAGCGCGGTGTATGAGCCAGGACCACAAGCAAAAGCTAGACCATCAAGAGTATCGAAACCTTTCTTTGAATCAAAGCCAATCCTAGAAAAAAGCTTGTCCCAGTCAGGCCTATCTTTTCGGTCATGAGTTTGGGTGAAAGTATTTACCTCATCCTCATTAAGCAAGGAGATTGATGAGTAATTTCCACTGACATCAAGGGATAAAATTTTCATTCAATTAAAAATTTTGCTCAATATCCTCAAATACTTTTTCAACAGATTGGGAGCCATCAACAGCAATATACTTAAGGGAACTTTGATTTTCCTGCGATTGATAATAAGTTACCAGTGGCTTTGTTTCATCTTGGTAAACTTGCAATCGATGCTTAACTGTTTCTGGCATATCATCTTCCCTTTGTATAAGAGGCTCTCCAGTAATATCATCCACTCCTTCACGCTTAGGCGGTTGGTAGACCAGATGATAATTTCTTCCTGAGCCTGGATGTACCCTTCTGCCAGACATTCTATCTACGATTACATTATCATCAACCTTAATCTCAATTACATGAGTAAACTCAATGCTATTTTCAACACACAAATCTGCTTGGCCAACAGTTCTTATTCCGCCATCAAATAAAAATCCATTCACACAGTCAGGTTGAGCAATACGATCAAGAATTAATTCAATAATAATCTGATCAGAAACTAAGCCACCAGAATTCATTATATCTGTAACTTTTTTACCCAACTCGCTCCCTGATGCAATGGCTGATCGCAACATATCTCCAGTGCTGATTTTAGGAATTTTGAGAGATTCGCAAATGATATCTGCCTGGGTGCCTTTTCCAGCCCCTGGTGGCCCTAAGAGAAGTATTTTATTCATTTTCTAATACTGCAAATGCAAGTAGGTGGTTGCTTTCATCGGCTAGACTAACATGGGATTTAGTGATGCCCAAGCTCTCAACATAAGATTTTGCTTCCCCAGACAATAAAACTTCTGGTTTACCCGCTGAATTTCTTAATATTTGGATATCTTTAGGAAATACTGGATCTTTAAATCCCGTCCCCAGAGCTTTGACAAATGCTTCTTTCGCTGCAAATTGTTTACCAAGATATGAGTAATTTCGCCCTTCTGTCATTTCAGCAAATTTTTTAAGCTCTTGATCGCCTAAAATTTTTTTGGCAAACGCAGACAGGGATTTCATTTTTTTAATTCTTTCAAGATCTACCAGATCTGTACCTATTCCATAAATCATATTCTAATTTTTTTAAAAAAGTCCCTGCTGCTTAATTCTCTTCCATCTAAGCATGCGCTAATAGCAACTTGTGATAACTGTTTTAATTTTAACTTATCAATTCCTTGAAGAGTTCTATTTTTGATCGCTGTAATTTCTTTTGCAGAGAAACCCTCGACATCGCCAGCATGATGAAATCCCTTTTCTGGAATGTAAGAATAAATAATTGAATCTTTAAACTCTGAATTATCTGTGCTGTCTGTATCAAAATTAATCCCATAACCAAGCACGTCTAGAAGATCTAGCTCAAATACTCTTAGATCAAGCTCAGAAATTGCATCAGCTCTGGCAAGCTCAACAAAGTTTTGATATAGATCATATAACTCTTGATTGGGCAGTCCCTTGGGTAAGAGGCGCATCATCAATTCATTAACGTAAAGATAGGTATATAGATCATGCGGACCCTTGGCTGACTGAGAAACAAAATTAGAATCTATTTGAGTCAATGTCTTCATTTCTGATTTTCCAGTGACGATGATTCGCAAGGCAGAAAAGGGAAGCAAATGCCCGAAAAACTTTGATCGAGGATTTTTTGCGCCCTTAGCCATGATTGAAAGTTTTCCTGAAGATTCTGTAAAAACATCTGCAATTATTGAGGTATCTCCAAAAGACCTGGCATGCAAAAGAAAGCAAGGCTCCCAGTTATGTGGCATCTTGATTGCTGCCTACTCCAAGGCTGCTCAAATACTGAGCATCGTTATTCCAATTCTTATTTACTTTCACAAAAGTTTTTAATAAAACTTTTTTATGAATCATTTTTTCAAGCTCAACTCTTGTTTGCTGCCCTATTCTTTTTAAATTAGAGCCTTGATGACCTATAACAATGCTTTTTTGGCTATCACGAGCAACATAAATGATGACTCCAATTGATAGCATCTTGCCTTCCATGGCTTTTGTTTCTACTGCCACATAAGTTTCATGAGGCAACTCATCTCCGAGCGACCGAATAATTTTTTCCCTTACGAGCTCGCTAATAAAAAAATTATCTGGTATTTCTTTTTCTTCAGGCTCAGCTGGGTACAAATGATCATTTTCAGGGAGATATTTTTTAATACATTCCAAAAGATCATCAACACCATCATGGTTTAATGCTGAAATAGGAACGTAATCACCAAAGGAGTAAATTGCATCAATCTCTTGGATTAAGGGAAGAAGATCATTTTTATTTTCAACTTGATCAACTTTGTTTAAAACGCATATGGATGGCACATTAGTTTCTTTAATTTTTTTTAGAACCTGTCGATCTTGATCCTGCAATGAGGTTCTCTGTATAACAAACAAAACTAAATCAGAGTCCTCAATAACGCTTAAGGCTGAATGATTTAATACTTTGTTTAAGGTTTTGGTTGCCTTGATGTGAATGCCAGGAGTGTCTAGAAAAATCATCTGATGCTCTTCATCAGTTTTGACCCCTAAAATATTATTCCTTGTTGTTTGTGATTTGCGAGATGTAATAGATATTTTTTTCTCTAAAATGGTATTCAACAAAGTGGATTTGCCGACATTGGGTTTACCAACAATAGAAATATAGCCGCAAAACTGCTTCTTCATGATATATCTAATTCTAGTAAAATTAATTCAGCAACCTTCTGCTCAGATTCTTTTTTTAGTGCAGCAGAGGCTTGGAAAGTTTTCCCATTGAACGTAACACTGCAATCAAAATAATTACCCTCTTTGTTAGATACAACTGAGTATGAAGGTGGTTCAGCGCCATCGGCTTGCAATGCTTCTTGTAATCTTGATTTTGGATCTTTGAGCTCTCTAGATTCGTTTAAAAATAACAAACTATTATGAAAAAGATGCAAAATAAAATTTTTACTTTCCTCAAAACCTAATTCAATAAAAATTGCTCCTATGCAAGCCTCTAGAGTGCCGGCATAAATTGATTGCTTGTGTGATTCATCTAATTTATTGGTTCCCTTGGAGGTTTGCAGCAGATCTTTGCAATCCAATTTTAGAAAAACCTCAGCGAGTGATTGAGTATTAACAATGGATGCTCTCATTTGCGTTAATCTGCCCTCATCCAATCCTTCAAAGCGATTGAAAAGATACTCAGATACTATAATTTCAAGGACAGCATCTCCTAAAAACTCTAGTCTTTCGTTATTTTGATTTGAAGAAAAACTTTTATGAATAAACGCTTGTTTAAATAAGGGTAACTCTAAATATGCTTTATTCACTGATAAAAAATTTTTACTCATGGGGCTTATTGAATGAAGCCCGCTCTTTCAAAGGATGGTAAACAGGTCCAGCACTCCCATGTCATCCAAATCAATTCGCCTGTGCCCATAAAATTTTGTCTTGGAACAAAACCCCAATATCTAGAATCGCTGGAATTATCTCTATTATCTCCCATAACAAAATAATGGTTTGCAGGCACAATAAATTCCTCAGGATATGATGCGCTCCCTCCAACAATTCTAATGATTCGATCTGCACTACCTAGAGTCTCTTTTAAAAATGTCTCTTCATCAGTTGAGGAGATAAACTCCTGGTGAATGGCTTTGCCATTGACATAAATCTTTTTATTTAGATAGCCAATGGTGTCTCCAGGCTTGCCAATTAATCGTTTTATATAAGGAACATTGACATGGGGCGGAATAAAAACAACCACATCGCCATATTCAGGATCTGCTGATAAAGCAAATGCATCGCCTATTCTATTTACCTTGAGGCCATAACTGTGTTTATTGACCAAAATAAAATCTCCAACTTTGAGACCTGGAATCATGGACCCAGAAGGTATTTGATATGGCTCATATACAAAGGTACGAAGGATAAAAATTAAAAAAACTGGAACAAACCACCCCCTTCCTGTTGTTTTTAACAAAGTATTTTTATTGAATATGCCAACTAATAAAATAATCAAACAAATGACTGAGCCGATCAATAAAACTGACCCTAGATCTCCAGCATTAACAAAAATCCTATAAATACCGATGAGAGCTGATGAAAGGCCTGCAATGTATAAAATTTGCTGTGATTGATCAGTTAATGTGTCCTGCAGAACTTGATAAATCCAAACTCCTATCAGGCAAAATACCGCCAATAAAGACAATAGGAAGATGGGATCTCCAAACATTATTTCTCTCCTGAGTTGAAGTAATTAAGAAAAGCTTCTTGAGGAATAGATACTCTTCCAAACTGTTTCATTTTCTTTTTGCCTTCTTTTTGCTTTTCGAGCAATTTCTTTTTACGTGTTATATCTCCACCATAACATTTTGCTGTGACATTCTTTCTCAGAGCCTTTACAGTTTCTCGAGAAATTATTTTAGAGCCCAAAGCCACCTGTATGGGGATGTCGAACATTTGACGGGGAATAAGTTTTTGTAAATTTTTGGCTACTTCTCTGCCTCGGCTCATGGCAAAATCTTTATGAATAATGATAGACAAGGCATCAACAACATCGTTGTTTAGAAGCACATCCAATTTAATTAAATTTGAAGCTTTGAATTCGGTGATATTGTATTCAATAGAAGCATAACCTTTGGTGGTAGATTTTAACCTATCAAAAAAATCAATGATTACTTCGGCAAGTGGCATCTCAAAAACTATAGAGACTTGGCTGCCAAAATATGTCATTTCTTTTTGAGTGCCTCTTTTTTGAGTACACAATGTGATTACGTTTCCAACATAATCTTTTGGGGTCAAGATAGTTGCCAAAACGTATGGCTCCCTGATTTCACTAACATTGCTTAAAGCTGGGAGTTGGGAGGGGCTATCACAATCTATAATCTCACCATCTGTCTTCACTACCTGGTATTGAACAGATGGAGCTGTAGAAATAAGATTTAAGTCATACTCTCTTTCAAGCCTCTCTCTGACCACTTCTAAATGCAGTGTTCCTAGAAAACCGCATCTAAAGCCAAAGCCTAGCGCGTCTGATACTTCAGGCTCATAGATTAAAGCAGAATCATTTAATACTAGTTTAGAAAGAGCGTCTCTAAACTTTTCATACTCATCTGAATCTACGGTAAATAAAGATGCAAAAACTTTTGGTAGAACTTTTTGAAAACCAGGCAAGGGTTTAGAACTATCATTTTTAGAGTCTAAAATTGTATCGCCAACTGGCGCTCCCTGAATGTTTTTGATGCCAGCAACCATATAACCAACCTGACCAACATTAAGTTCTTTTTTTGCAATCTTTTTTGGAGAAAAAATTCCGATTTGGTCTGCTAAATAAGATTGTTGAGTGGAATATACCTTGATTTTTTGACCTTCTTTAATTGACCCATTTATAACTTTTATTAAAGAGACAACTCCAAGATAGGCATCGAACCAGGAATCAATGATTAAAGCTTCAAAATCTGCGTTAGGGTCACCCTTAGGTGGAGGAATATTATCCACCAAGAGATTTAATAATGCTTCTATACCTTGACCGGTCTTGGCGCTAACCAATGGTGCAGTGGTTGCATCAATTCCAATCATGTCTTCGATTTCTTGCTTTACTCTATCTGGTTCAGACTGAGGTAAATCAATTTTATTTATTACAGCTAACACCTCAAGATTTTGATCAACTGCGGTATAACAATTAGCAAGAGTTTGGGCTTCCACACCTTGTGATCCATCAACCACTAACAAAGCCCCTTCGCATGCAGACAACGAGCGAGAAACTTCATAAGAAAAATCTACATGCCCTGGAGTATCAATAAAATTAAGTTGGTATGTTTCGCCATCTCTCTCATAATCAAGAGTTACAGCTTGGGCTTTTATGGTAATTCCACGCTCTCTTTCAATATCCATTGAATCAAGAATTTGCTCAGACATTTCTCTTTGAGAGAGACCTCCACAATATTCTATCAATCGATCAGACAGGGTCGACTTCCCATGATCAATATGAGCAATAATCGAAAAGTTTCTAATATTTTTCATCTTCTAATAAATGCATGACTATTCTATAAGAAAAGCTGATGTGTTATCAGCTTTTCTTAAGCATTTAAGATGGATTTAGTCTACGGTTACTGCAACAAAGAATCTATTATTGTTTCGACGACCTACAATTGCTAATTTATCCCCTTCATCAAATTGCTCAATCAATTCTTCAAAAGACTCAGCATCCACGATCTCATAGCGTTTACCTTGTGAGATAACTTCGGTAATAATATCGCCCCTTGTTAATTTTCCATATGCTGGAGAACCATTGTTAACTCTTAAAACTAACACACCGTTTTCGGGATCATTTGGTCTAGAATTCTCCTCGGAAAGATCTTCAATCTTTAATCCTAGCGGGTCACTAGAAACCTCAGTTTTAGCTGGAATAAATGTTCTCTCATCAGCAGGCAACTCACCTAAAACAAATTTTAAGTTGATGTTTTTTCCATCGCGAATAACCCTTGCACTAGCCTTTGTTTCAGGCTGGATTCTTCCAACAACATGCGGTAAATCTGACCCAAATTTAATCTCCTTGCCATTAAATTCAATAATTACATCTCCTGCTTGGAGTCCAGCATCATCACCTGATTCACCCTTTTCAACATCAGTGATCAGTGCTCCGTATGGTTTATCCATACTCAGTGCTTCAGCAAGGTCATTATCAACTTCACCCACTCTGACACCAAGATATCCTCGCGATACACCGCCATCTTCAATGATCTGGCTGGCTACCTCCATAGCTACATCAATAGGTATTGCAAATGCAAGGCCTTGATAACCTCCGCTTCTAGAATAAATTTGAGAATTAATGCCTACAACTTTTCCGTCTAGATCAAATAATGGCCCACCTGAGTTGCCTGGGTTAATAGCAACATCGGTCTGAATAAATGGGACATAGTTTCCAATATTTTGATTCTGAATGCTTCTTCCTTTTGCACTCACAATTCCAGCAGTAACTGAAAAATCAAAAGAAAATGGGGAGCCAATTGCAACAACCCAGTCTCCAACCTTAAGATTTTCACTATCACCAATAGAAACTTTTGGTAAATTTTTACCTTGAATTTTTAAAACAGCCAAATCTGAAAGAGGATCAATGCCAACCACTTCAGCAGAAAATTCTCTTCTGTCGTTTAAAGAAACTGTAATTTCTTCGGCTTCATCAACCACATGAAAGTTAGTCAATAAATAACCATCCTTGAAAATAAAACCAGAGCCGTATGCTACCGCCTCCCTTGTTTCAGGCTGTTGTGGTTGAGGGAAACCCCTTCCTCTAGGAATTCCAAAAAACCTCTCAAATTCATCAAAGCCTCTTAATGAATTTTGCATTTTGACCTCTTTACGAGAGGTGATATTCACTACAGCAGGAGCAGATGTTTCAACTAACTCTGAAATATTAGATGGCAATGCGGCATTGATGAAGGATGAAAGCCCTAGAAACAGCAAAAGAGCAATCTTATTTTTGTATAGATTCATGTTAATTCCTTTGATAAATTGATTGGATCATTGGGTCAGCTACCGATGGAGGGACATCACCATAAGCAGTCAACAGTCTTCCATCTTGCAACGGAATCAAATAAATCCAGTTATTATTTGCCTTAAAGTATTTTACCTTTTTAATGCCGAGTTGTTTATTTTCAAGATGAAAAAATAAATTATTTCTTCCATTTGAGTATTGATTAGGATTATTTGGATTGACAGAAAAACCTACTGGAATCCAATTTTTTGAGATCTGCTGAGAGCCATGAGATTTATTGGATTGCATAATATGAATCATATGCTCCATTACATTCTGATCTGCATTAAGTAATTGACTTTTTGCCTCATCACTAGAAATGGCAGATGAAAGTTGCAAAGAGCCCTCTTTATCAACTTGAAATCGATCATCATCAAACTGATACAAGATGATCAGTGTGATTACAACTGTTGCTGCGGCTGTGACCAAATTACTCATCACGGGGTTAACTTTGCTGAAGTAATCTTTAAAAAAGACAATTTTTGATTTTTTTTGCTCGGCCTGTCTTTGAACCAACTCTGAGATAAGCCCAAACTGATGGAAAATATCTTTTAAATCTGGCTCTTCATGCATATTATCCAAGCCTTCTTGGATTTCCTTGTATGAAAGCTCTCCATCATATAATGCAGATAGTTTTTCTAAATCTTTATCCATTGATAATATTCTCCTGATTTATAAATTCTAAGATTAGCTGTCTAGCTCTAAATATTCGTGATCTTACTGTGCCGATTGGACATTTCAGAATTTTGGCGATTTCATCATAGGTCCTTCCATCAATTTCCCTCAATGTAAAAGCAGTTTTAGTATCAGTATCGAGGGTTTGTATGAATTGCATAATCTTTTCTTCTGATTCTGCTGCTATAAGCTCAGTTTCTGGTGACAGATACTCAGGAACATCATGTTCATTCTGATCAAGAGAGTCAGTAATCTTTGAGCTTCTGGAAAAACTGCTAGCAAAATCATTTTTTGCCAGATTTATTCCAATTCTATAAATCCATGTAAAAAGCGCGCTATCTCCTCTGAAAGAATCAATTTTTTGCCAAACCCTAATAAATGTTTTTTGACATAACTCCTCAGCCTGATCTTTTGATTTTGTATATCCGATCAAAGAGGACATTAGTTTTGGCTGATATTTCAAAACCATGGCTTCGAAAGCCGCAGCATTCCCGGCCTTGATTTCATTTACAAACACCTCATCTCCCTTGCTAACTCCCATAGTTTTCCTCGTTGATTTGGACAAAGGCGCAATGAAATAGTTTCACTTATCTGTATATTTTTTTAAGTTATTTAAAATAAAACTCTCTTTCTCAGGGCTGTTTAAGGATTCATTCTTAAAAATGAAGTCATAGAGCGCTTGATCTTCAAGATCCAAGATACTATTGAACATCTCAAACTCCTCCTTAGAAAGAGAGTCCAGTTTTGCTTCACTGTATCTCCTAAATAGAAGGTCCAGCTCTCGAAGACCTCTTCTACACTTCCATTTAGTTTTATTGATGTCTGTATTCATTTTCTAGGCTAATATAATATCCTTATTCAAACTTATTAATTAAATAACTTGGTAAATTCTGAATTTATAAAATATGGCTCTGTAAATCTTGAGGAGATTACAGCCATTCATCTAAGCGGTGATTTTGACTCTGTATTGAACCTTTTACAAGGACAGGTAACATCAGATTGCACTCTAGTATCAGAAAACATGGGACAAATATCCTCATTATGTAACGAAAAAGGCTTCATTCTATGCAACTTTGAAATCATTGTTGAGCAAAATAAGTGGTTAATTATTATTGAGAAAGCTGCTAAAGATATATTTTTAGACGAAATAAACAAATTTTTACCATTTTACAAAGTCTCAGCCGAACCATTGAGCTGCAGGGTTATAGGTTTTTCAAGAGAGAAAAATCAGCAAATGCTTCAGCATGAGCATCTAATTTTAAGTTCAGAAAAAGCATCTCTGTCTTTGCTGATAGATCAAAATAATGACTTTCAAGGCGAGTTAGATAGTCTCAGTCAAGATTGCTGGTCAATAAATCGAAAAATTATGAATGATCACCAAATCAAGCCTGAAGAAATGGGCAAATATCGGCCCCATGAAATAGGTCAGCATATTAATAGGGTTAGCTTCAATAAAGGCTGCTTCAAAGGTCAAGAAATAATTGCTCGCATGGAGTATCTAGGTAAATTAAAAAAAGAAACAAAATTAATTGTCCATTCAAACTTAGACGAGGTATCTAAATTTATAATTGTTGGGCAAAGCTATCATGATAATGAAAAAATATTTTCGTCCTGTCTTGGAAAATTAGATAGTTTTTCTTAAGCAGAACTATTTTAGCTTCCAGTCAATTTCACTAGAACCATTTTCTCTCAGAATTTGATTAATTCTTGAAAAATGGTTGCAGCCAAAAAAACCTCGATAAGCAGATAGAGGGGATGGATGTGGAGCTATCAAAATATTATTTTGTTTTTTGTCAATTAAATTAAATTTCTTCTGAGCAGACTTACCCCATAAAACAAAAATCATATTTCCCCTTTTGCTTAATTGAGAAATAATATTATTTGTTAATTTTTCCCAACCTATTTCTTGATGAGAATTTGGCACCCCTTGCTCAACAGTTAGCACAGAATTTAATAATAAGATTTTTTGTTCAGCCCATAAAGTCAAATCACCATGACCAGAAATTGGGATATTTAGATCATTTTTTAATTCAAGAAAAATATTTTTTAATGAGGGGGGGATATTAATTTCTTTGTTTACAGAAAACGACAATCCGTTTGCTTGACCTAAACCATGATAGGGGTCTTGCCCCAAAATCAATACTTTGACCTCAAAAAAATTAACCAGTTCTAGAGCTCTAAATATAGAAGAACTGGGTGGAAATATACTTATATCTTGTGCCTTTAATTTTAAGAATTTTGACTCCATCTCATCTAAAAAATCATGACAAAATCCTTTACCGAGTGGCTCTAACCATGTGTCAGGGAAATTTAAAATATTCAAAAAAATTACTCTTAAAAACTGATTAAATTTTATCCACAAAATCTGTGGATAAAGCTTGGGATAACTTAATATTCTTATATTTTAGACTTATTTTATAAGGTTTCATGTAAATTGATCAAAAACTAACCAATTAATAATAATATAACCGCAAATCAGTAATTTAAACTGTATTTAAGTCTAGCCAATACAATTTTAGGCCGATAAAATTGAGGCTTCAATACCATCATTTTGTTCTGTGGGCAAGTATTTTTTTTAAAAAAATTAAATTAGAATAGGTGCTCCTTATAGTTACCATAAATAATCCATATGAACGACCCAAAAAATACCCTTTTTTCTGAATACGACATGAATGGTTTGCAGCTCAAAAATAGAATTGTGATGGCTCCTATGACAAGGAATTTTTCGCCAAACGGGGTACCAAAAGACTATGCCCCAACCTACTACGCTCGAAGAGCTCAAGGAGGGGTTGGATTGATACTTACTGAGGGAGTTGAAGTTAGTCACCGAGCTGCAAGTGGTTATCCCAACTGCCCAAATTTGGAAACAGACGAAGCAAAAAAAATGTGGGGAAAGGTTGTGAATGAGGTTCATAAAAATAATTCATCCATCTTCTGTCAACTCTGGCATGTGGGTGGAATTAGAAAACCAGGAATGCCCCCTATCCCAGAGGTTCCTGGATTCACTCCATCAGGTTATGTGGTTCCTGGTAAAAAAGTAGCACATGAAATGTCACATGATGAAATCAAAGAATTAATTGAAGTTTATGCTGAAGATGCAAAAATTTGTGAGGAGATTGGATTTGATGGCGTAGAAATTCATGGTGCGCATGGCTATTTAATTGATCAGTTTTTTTGGGATAAAATTAATCTTAGGACCGATGAATATGGTGGCTCAATAGAAAATAGATCCAGATTTGCTAAAGAAATCCTTGAGGCATCACAAAAGAAAACCTCAGATAGTTTTCAAGTTGGAATAAGAGTTTCACAATGGAAACAACAAGATTATGAAGCAAAAATTACATCGGATGCACAAGAGTTAAATCAATTTTTTAATATCCTTAAAAATGCTGGGGCTGATTTTATTCATTGTAGTAATCGCAGGTTTTGGGAAGGAGAATTTAGCCCAGAGGCCAAAAATTTGGCTGGAGTTGCAAAAGAGGCAACCGGACTGCCGACAATAAGTGTTGGAAGCGTAGGTTTAGATAAAGATTTTATTAAGCTTTATTCTGGAGATCATAAAACTCAAACTGCTGATTTGGATGTTCTTTACGAAAAGCTAAATAAAGCTGAGTTCGATCTAATTGCAGTTGGAAGAGCACTTTTGTCTGATCCTGATTGGGCAAACAAGGTACAAGAAGGAAAAGAAGATCAAATTGTGCCCTTTGATAAAAGCTTTGTTGAAAATTACGTTTGAGGCTCTTAGCTGCGTATATTTAGAGATCTAACACTCATAACATGCTCAACTGATCGCAATTGCTCGATAAGCTGGTTACTGGCTTCGCATTCTAGGTCAATTAAGTTTATTGCAATTTCATCTCTACTTTTATTAGTCATTTCAGCGATATTAATATTACAAGCTGCAATTGAATCAGCGATTTTACTAATCATACCTGGCTCATTATGATTAATAATTACCAAGCGATGATTGGTGCCTCTAGAAAGCGATATTCTAGGAAAATTTACTGAATTCAAAATTGTGCCATCTTGAAGATAATTAACCATCTGATTTGCAGCCATAACAGCGCAATTTACTTCAGCCTCTTTTGTGCTTGCGCCCAAGTGAGGCAAAAGCACGACATCATTTTTGTTAGCAGAACGCTTAATTAGCTCTGGAGTTGGAAAATCTGTAACAAACCTGCCTAGATTTCCATTCTCAAGCTCTGATATTACATCGGGAGTGTTGACTATACCTCCTCTTGAAAGATTGATAAGCCTAGCTCCTTTTTTAAACTTTTTTAGGTTTGACTTGTTGATAAGATTTTTTGTATCTTCAACGAGGGGAACATGCAAAGATACATAGTCTGATTGATGCAATAGATCCTCCATGGTCTCGGCCTTCTCAACATCTGCTGGTAACCTCCATGCGCCTTCGATTGAAATATAAGGATCGTATCCCACCAATTTCATTCCAAGAGTATGTGCTGCTTGAGCAAGCATTGAGCCAATTGATCCAAGCCCCACTATTCCCAGCGTCTTTCCAGCAAGTTCATTGCCAGCAAATGCTTTTTTTTGGGCTTCCATTGCCTTGTTTAGCCCTTCAGCATCTTCAAGCTCAAGTTTTTTAGCAAACTCTATCCCATCAATAATGCCTCGAGAAGAAAGCAACATCCCGCAGACGACAAGCTCCTTTACTGCATTTGCGTTTGCACCTGGTGTATTAAAAACAACAATTCCTTTTTTGGTCGCATCTTCAATAGGTATATTATTTGTTCCTGCGCCTGCTCGAGCGATGCACAAAAGATTGTCTTCAAAATCTTTATCTGAAATATTGTAGCTTCTGAGCAATATTCCATCAGGCTTTTCAGATACTTCTTTGAATTGATTATTGCGAAGAATATCAAGACCATCTTCAGCAATATTATTGAAAGTTTTAAAATTAAACATGTTACCAGTCAGGGGGACTTAGTTAAAAGTATGTTTAGTTTATTATATTAAGTAACAAACAAAAACATTTAGAACTATTTAATTCAATAAATTTAAAAATAACTCATCTAGGATGCCGTGAAATTGCTCCAGACAAATTTTTTATTGCGTTGAATGCAATTGGTATCTTTTTAATTGTATGCGCCTAGAAGCACTCTAAGAAATTTTTTCCATTCAACCAGATCACTAGGATCAAAAATATCATCTCTAGGTATATAAGTAGTTGAATTCTTTGATTGCCGCGACTTCAAATCATCAATAGAGAAAAAATTAGACCCTAATCCAGCGGTGATTGCAGCGCCTATGGCAGTCGATTCCAGGCTCGAGGGAACTTGCACCTCCTGACCCAAAAAATCTGCAAGTAACTGGCAAAAACTTGAATTAGCAGCCATGCCTCCATCAATAGATAAGCCATTAATTTCTATCCCATCAATTTTTAAAGCTTCTTTAATATCCATTACTTGATAAATTAGCGCTTTAAATGCTGCTGTAACCATATCTGTTTTCGTTGAGTCCCTAGTGATGCCGTAAAATGCTGCCCTTATTTCTGAATTCCAGTGTGGAGCTCCGATCCCGGTAAAACCAGGAACAAATAAAACATCATTGGACTTACCCGTTGCATCAAGAAATTTTATACTTTCTTGAGAATTTGAAAAAAATTCCATGTTATCCCGCAACCATTGAATAATTGTTCCGGCAGAAAAAATACTTCCCTCTAATGCATAAGATATTTCACCCGAAA
>CAYVYQ010000019.1:14534-16763 GCA_964455855.1 uncultured Gammaproteobacteria bacterium | reverse complement strand
GAGATCCTGGAAAATGGATTGCTGAAAAACATGGCTTTGCCAAGGCAGAAACAAGCGTAACAAAAATTGGGGTTCTGCAACAAAACCTCGTCAATTCTGCCTGCAAAAAAATTATAGATGGTGAGATTAGAGCAAGCTTGATTGTTGGAGGTGAGGCAAGATTTAAAATGATTCAAGCTCTCAAAGAGGGTCTGCCCTATGAGGAGATGGCGTTAACTGAAAATCCAGATAACTATGTCAAAGCAAAAGAGGATTTGTATGTAGCCGAAGAGCTTGATGCATTGGGAATGATGGCAGTTGGCTACTATGCAATTATTGAGAGTGCCATGCGATATAAGAATCAATACAGCTTAAAGGAACATGAAAACTTTCTTGGGAACTTCTATGAAAGGTTTTCTCAAATTGCATCAAAAAATCCTCATGCATGGAATCAAAAAATCTATACAGCCGAGGAAATTAAAACTCCTTCAAATAAAAATCAAAGGATTGCTTATCCATATAACAAGCTCCACAACACCAGCTGGAATGTTAACCAAGCATCAGCATTAATCTTAACCAGCGATGAAATTGCAGATAAGTTAAAAATTCCATTTAATAAAAGGGTTTATCCCCTAGTATCAAGTGAAACAAACCATATGATTGGAGTCATTCAAAGACCCGATCTTACAAGTCCAGTCGGATTAAAACTTGCTACAAAATATTTAATAGAAACAGCCGCTAAACATAACATCAAGCCCTCTTTTTATGAGCTCTACAGCTGCTTTCCTGTTGCCGTTCAATTATTTTCTGAGGCCTTAAACATTCCAGAAAATATTGATAAAACGATCACCGGCGGAATGCCATTTGCTGGAGGTCCCTTAAATAATTATATGCTACATGCCACGGCTCAAATGCTAATGAGAATTAGAAAGAATAATTCTGAGGTGGGTTTAATCACTGGCGTTTCAGGCATGATGACCAAACAAGCTTTAGCAATATGGGGTAAAAATCCAGCAATGGATTTTGAATCTAAAGATGTAACTAAAGAGGCAGAAAAATTAGAGCTACCAGTTCCTATGTCCAAACTGTCTAGTGGTGAAGGCAAAGTAATTGGATGCACAGCTCTCTATGAAAAAAATATGCCATCAAAAGCAGTATTTTATGCCGAGGATTCACAAGGCCATAGATTAGTATTAACATCGACAATGAGTGAAATAATTAAACAAGTAGAGGCAGAAGAATGCGTAGGACTAAAAATAAACTTTTCAAACAATCGTTTTGTATCATTGGGTTAATTGCTTCGGTTGCAGTTGAAGCAGATTCAAGCCTGAATCAAAGCCTTAATAAACACCAAGAAACATTTCAAAATGCTGCCATGCAGATCTGGAATTGGGCGGAAGTTGGTTATCAAGAATACAAAAGCTCTGAGCTATTAAAAGCTGAGTTGGCTGCTAATGGCTTTACTATTCAATCAGGGGTTGCAGATATTCCAACTGCATTTATTGCAGAGTTCTCCAATGGCGGGCCTGTCATCGGAATTTTGGGTGAATATGATGCCTTGCCTGGATTAATGCAAACAGCATCTCCTTTCAAAGAATCAAGAGATGATGTGATAGCCGGTCATGCTTGTGGGCATCATATGTTTGGTGCTGCTTCTGCCTGGGCTGCAGTAACGATTAAAGAGTGGCTAGAAAAAACAGGTACCAATGGAACCATTAGATTTTATGGAACTCCGGCAGAAGAAGGAGGCTCAGGAAAAGTCTATATGGTAAGAGCAGGATTATTTGATGATGTAGATGCAGTATTGCACTGGCATCCAAGCAGCTCTAATGGTGCAAATGCTGAATCATCAAATGCAAATAAGTCAGCAAAATTTAGATTTTCTGGAATTTCAGCTCATGCTGCTGGCTCACCTCACAAAGGTAGATCTGCCTTAGATGGAGTTGAGGCTATGAACATGATGGTAAATATGATGAGGGAACACATACCTCAAGAGTCTCGAATTCATTACGTTATTACCAAAGGTGGCTTGGCTCCAAATGTAATCCCAGATGTGGCTGAGGTTTACTATTATGTTAGGCACCCTAGAAGAGAGAAAGTAAATGAAATTTTTAATTGGGTGGTTAAAGCTTCTGAGGGAGCAGCCATTGGAACTGAAACAACAGTTACCCACGAGGTGATGCATGGCAATTACTCCAAGCTTCCAAATCAAACACTTCAAAAAATTATGCATAAAAATCTTGTTTCACG
>CAYVYQ010000019.1:12314-14434 GCA_964455855.1 uncultured Gammaproteobacteria bacterium | reverse complement strand
CCAAGCTTCCAAATCAAACACTTCAAAAAATTATGCATAAAAATCTTGTTTCACGAGGAGGAATTAAGTACTCAAAGAAAGAAAATGAGTACGCAAAAGAAATATATCAAACCATGGTTTCTCCAGGTAATGTCATTGGAGATCAGGAAAAAATTAGGCCCTATGGAACCAGTCACACTTATGGCTCTACAGATGTTGGGGATGTTAGTTGGGTAGTACCACAGGCTGGCTTAAGAACTGCTACATGGGTTCCAGGTACTGCGGGTCACTCCTGGCAAGGAGTTGCTGCTGGTGGAACAAGCATTGGTTTAAAAGGAACAAAGTTAGCAGCTCAAGTCTTAGCTGATACAGCTCAAGATATATTCAAGGACCCTGAAATTCTTGATTTAGCCAAAAAGGAGTATCAAGAAAAAGTTGGTGATGACTTTGAGTACTATCCTTTATTGGGTGAAAGAAGCCCCCCTTTAGATTATAGAAATTAATTTTTAATAATTCTTAGATTTTACTTGAAGGCTCAGAGAGGTAGGATATAAATGATTTAGCACTTACCGATAATGGCTTTTCTTTGTTGCTAACCATGCATATTTTGTATCCTATTTTGGGCTCAATCTCATGAATGGAAATTTCTTCTCCATAGATCTCTGCACTAAAACTATCAATGATTGAATATCCTGAGCCCTTCTCAACCATAGCTTTAGCAACCTGAATAGTTTCTGTTTCGGCGATCCAATTAACATTAATATTTTTTTGCTTGAAAACCTCATCCAGATTATTTTGAGAAGCATTTGATTTTAAATTTTTGATTTTTATAAAAGGTTCGTCCTTAATTTCTGATAATTTAAAAACTTTATTCTTGGGTCCCTTATTCTTAGGTGCAATAAGGACCAAAGATCCTGAATATAAAGTTACTTTTTCAAAAAGATCTGTATCACTTGGATTAAAGCAAATTACCATATCAAAAGTTAACTCTTTTAATTGCTCTTCAAGCTCTAGACTTTGTAAATTCACAATATTAAATTTTACTTGGGGATGAGTTTTTAAATATTTATTGAGCAGGTTTGGCAACAACCCAAGACCAAGCGAAGGAGTGCAGCCAATATTAATGGTTGATGATGGGTCTGTAACTAAATTTTCTGCAATATTATTAAATTTTGAGATCTGTTGATTAACCTCGGCTGCATGCTTAAAAAGAATGTCCGCCTCTGGAGTTGGTGAAAGGCGTCGAGCATGCCTAACAAATAATTTTAACTTTAATTTGTGCTCGGCATATGCCAATGTTTTGCTCACAAGAGGTTGCGAAACATTTAAAACCTTGGCTGCACGAGTAAGAGAGCCCTCATTATAAATATGGTAAAAAACTTCTATGTGTCGAGAACTAATCATAATTTTTTAAACTTCGTCTTAGTTATTTATATATAACTATTTGTTATACATTACCCGACAATTTTACGCAATTAAATTGACAAAATATCAAGAATTCCTAGCCCTAACTGTTACTATGAGAAAGAGTTAATTATTTATTTTGGGGAAAATATGAATCTTAATTATATCAAATACGCTTTTGGTCTGTTAGTCCTTCCACTATCCTTCGTTGCATTTGCACAAGAAGATTCAACAAAACTTAGTGATGTTGAAGAAGTTGTTGTCGTAGGATCGCAAATTAAAGGTGCAAAAATAACAGGGGCTTTGCCTGTATCTGTCTTTTCAGGCAAGGACATAGAAGCCTTAGGTGTAGATGGCGGTGATGAGCTGCTTGAAAATATAGCTGAACAAGGCCTTAACTATTTTAATGAAGCAGAGGACGCATCTGGTGGGGTGAATGCATCTCGAGGAGACGTCGGAGCATACAACCTTAGAAATATGGGAGTTGGTAATACTCTTACCCTTCTCAATGGAAGAAGGCTTGTAAATAATGGAACGTATCAAACAGAATTAATTGGTGGAGACTTTGTTCCCACAGTCTCAGTTAATTCCAACCTTATTCCAACCTATGGAATGGAAAGATTAGAGATCTTGCGAGATGGTGCATCAGCTATTTATGGAGCAGATGCTGTAGCAGGTGTTGTTAATAACGTACTCCAAAAGGATTATGAAGGTTTAATGATTAGAGCTAAAGTTTC
>CAYVYQ010000019.1:0-12214 GCA_964455855.1 uncultured Gammaproteobacteria bacterium | reverse complement strand
CCTGCTGCATATAATCCTTTTAGCGCTGGAGTAAACTCAAATATTGAGAGAGCTTTAATTGACGTATACAGAAAGAATGAAAGTACTCTTGATATGTTTGATTTTAAAATGTCAAATCCATCTTTTATGACTCTTCCTGCTGGGGATGTTGGTCTATTGGTTGGGTTTGAATATCGTGAAGAAGAAGTCATTGATGATAGAGATCCTAGATTAGATGGAACAATAACTTACACTGATTATGAAGGAGATACTTATCCATTGGTTTCCGATGTGGTTAATTCCTCTCCTACCCCTGATGTATCAGGCTCAAGAGATGTTTCCTCACTGTTTGCTGAGTTGCAGATTCCTCTTACAGAATCAATTAATGCTCAGGTAGCTGTAAGAAATGAGGACTTTTCAGACTTTGGTGATACCACTGTCGGAAAACTTGCTGTTGGGTGGGAAATCGCTCCGTGGATGACATTAAGAGGCTCATTCTCTACAGCATTTAGAGCTCCAAATATAATACAAATTAATGAAAAAATTGTAGCAAGATCTGGAACTAGATATGACCGTGCTGCTTTTAGAGTTAATGAAGTTCAAAGTGTAGAGAATGTTATTGACTCTGACTCACGTTACACAATTCAAAGAGTTGCAACTGGAGCTGAGGGGCTTCAAGCAGAAGAATCAGATAATACATCGTTTGGTGTTGTGTTAACTCCAATGGATGGTCTAATTGTAACTTTAGATGCTTGGACCATTGAAAAAGATAAAACCATTGGTCTGTTTGGTAGAGAAAATCAAACTGTAAATGATATGTTGTTACGTTTTGCAAATGGGACAAATAACTGCGATACGTTTGCAGGAGATCCACTTGTGGTAAGAGAAGCTCCTGATGAAGGTGATGCTGCTGGCTTTGCTGCTGCTGGTGTATGCCCATTTGGAGATATTAAGTATGTAACAAATAACTATACCAATATGGCTCTGAGAACTATTGAGGGAATGGATATAGGTATCTACTACGATATTCAAACTGACTATGGTGATTTTGATCTCAGATATATTGGAACTTTCCTTGATAAGTTCGAGCAAAAAGCAAGCGGTGAGTTTGCTGCATTGCAAGCCAAAAAGGATAGTGGCGAAATTCCAGAATCGATTCCTTTGAAGGGTTTTGGAGACTTGCTAGAAAAAGATGGTATATATGATAACAAGCACACTATCAGAGTGTCCTGGGATAAAGGTCCGTGGGGTGCAAGTTTAACTGGACTCAGAAAAGGTTCATTTGTTCAAACTTCACTAGGACTAAAAAATGGGGTTCCATATTTAGTCCCAGAAATGACAACTATGGATGCAACTGTTTCATATAACTTTGACCTTGGCGATCATAAAGCAAGACTTAGATTTGCTGTGAAAAACCTTGAAGATGAAAGAGCTCCTACAGCTGATAGATACTATGGATACTATGCAGATGCTCATTCTGACTGGGGTCGAAATTATTACTTAGATTTAAGAGTCACATTCTAATATTTAAGCTAGAATTAAAGGGAGCTTAGGCTCCCTTTTTTTATAAAGATTAATGCATAAATTTATTTTTACTTTTTTATTTGCTTCTATTGCATGGCATACAAGTGCTGAATCTCTTGAATATAAATTCGAAGATTGGTCTGGCTCATTTTTACCTACCTATGTAGCCAAACCGAATAAAATCAATGCAAAAACACGATTGGTAGTTGTTATGCATGGACGAAAAAGAAATGCTGAGGAGTATAGAGATCAATGGGTTAAAGCATCTCAGGAGTTGAATCTTTTGGTGATTGTGCCTGAATTCAGTGAAAAGAACTTTCCAGAAGTATGGGGTTTTAATTATGGAAATATTAAAACTAAAAACCTAGAGCCTATTCAGGAAGATTTGCATGCCTTTATGGCTATTGAGCCTCTTGCTAATCATGCATTAAAGAAATTTAAAATTAAATCAAAGAATTGGGGCATATATGGTCACGGCGCTGGAGCGCATTTTGTGCATCGGTTTGTCCTGCATCATCCAGAGGCATCATACACTTTAGCAATTGCAGCGAATTTAGGATGGTATCTCTCAATGACAGATCAAGAGTGGCCTTTTGGTTTAACTAATTCAAATATAGATAATACAAAGCTAAAAAAGGCTTTTAGTAAATATTTTTTATTAATGCTAGGAAAAGCAGACACATCAACCAAACCAAATACACCATATGTTGCAGATCATTGGGATATTATTAATTTACAAGGTGAGCATAGGTTGGCTAGAGGCAGAAACTTCTTTAAATCTGCGATAGATAAATCCAAAGAGGTAAATCAATTTTTTAAATGGGGCATGGTAGAAGTCCCTACTACTAAAGGACATAGCAACACTGAGCAAATGGTTCCCTTCGCTGCTGAAATGTTCTATGCAAGACTGAAATAATGCAAGCATATAAAAAAAGAGGTTTTTGGATTGGTTTAGCTGTGTTCTTTATAGTGTTATTCAGTCCAAATCCAGCATCTTTATCGCCCATCGGCTGGGCTGTTGCTGCAGTGACCTTATTAATGGCAATTTGGTGGGCCACTGAAGCAGTTCCTGTAGCAGTGACTGCGTTATTGCCCCTTGCGCTCTTTCCTCTTTTACAAGTTACAGACTTTAAGACCGCAGCTCTGCCCTACGCAAATCCAAATATCTACTTATTTATGGGTGGTTTTATTTTAGCCCTAGGTATTGAATCTTCAGGCTTGCATAAAAGACTGGCCTTAAAAATGTTAATAGCCATAGGAAACAGTGGAGCAAGGCTTGTTGGTGGATTCATGCTTGTATCTGCATCTATAAGCATGTGGGTCATGAATACATCAACCACATTGATGTTGCTTCCGATTGGGTTGGCTGTATGCGCAAGCGTTGCTGAAACCATTCCTGATTTTTCTGCAAAAGAAAGAAAATACTTTGAAACCTCTTTGCTTCTTGGAATTGCTTATGCTGCTTCCATTGGAGGAATGTCAACGCTGGTTGGGACTGCGCCAAATATTATTTTCGTTGGGTTTATACAAGAAACATATGGTATTGAGATTTCGTTTGTTGACTGGATGAAATTAGGAGTGCCTCTGGCATTCTTGATGCTCATTGCCTCATGGTATGCAATAACCAAAATTGTTTACCCTGTGAACTTTGTAGCAAATATTGAAACCAAACTTAAATTACAAAATATGTTAGATGATCTTGGGCAGCTAGGAAGAGATGAAAAAAAAGTTTTAATTATTTTCTCTCTTGCTGCAGGCGCCTGGATGTTCAGAACACTGCTAGATAATTTTTCTATTTTTTCAGGTTTAACAGATGCTGGTATAGCAATATTAGCTGCTCTGAGCTTCTTTTTTATACCTTCAGAAAATAATAAGACTGATTTGTTGACTTGGGAACAAGCAAATAAGTTGCCTTGGGGATTGCTGGTTTTATTTGGCGGCGGTTTATCTCTTGCAAGCTCAATCGGTTCATCAGGCTTAGGGGGCTGGATTGGTCAAGGTTTGGCCATTCTAGGAAATGTTCCTCCAATTGTACTAGTGCTAGCAGTAGCAACCTTAATTATATTTTTAACTGAAATTACATCGAATGTTGCTACCACTTCAACATTTTTACCAGTAGTTGGGGCTGTTGCAGTTGCGCTTGGTATAGCGCCAGTTGCTTTAACAATACCAGTTGTGTTGGCAGCAAGTTGCGCATTTATGCTGCCGGTGGCAACACCGCCCAATGCAATTGTCTTTGGTTCAGGAAAATTAACCATTCCAGATATGATGAGAGCAGGATTTGCCTTGAATATTATTGGAGTTCTTTTGGTTACAGTATTTGCCTTCTATTTGGCTCCAATGATATTTTAAAATCTATGACGCTTAAATATATTTTCTTTTCTCTTTTATTTTTTACCTCAAATGTATGGGGACAAGTTAGATATATTGATTACCCCTCACCTTTTCATCCAACCATTGGAAGTTCTGGGATGGTCGTTTCGCAAAATCAAGCCTCCTCAGATATAGGTATAGAGATTTTAAATATGGGCGGCAATGCCATAGATGCAGCGGTGGCAGTTGGGTTTTCTCTAGCAACCACCCTTCCAAGGGCAGGCAATCTCGGAGGTGGAGGCTTCATGCTTATTTATTTAAGTGATGAGCAAAAAACTATAGCTGTAGATTTTAGAAGTTCTGCACCCAAAGGTATTTCAGAAGATGAATTTCTATTTTTAAAAAAAAATTATGACCAAAGGAGATTTGGCTATAAAGCATCCGGGGTTCCAGGAACTGTGGCTGGTCTGCTACAAACACATCAGCGTTATGGAAAGCTGCCGTTAAAAAAAATATTGCAGCCTGTTATTTTGCAAGCATCAAAGGGAATATTAGTTACCTACGACCTTAATCAAGCAATAGGAAGTGCTCATCAAATAAATCTTGATGAAGAATCTAAAAAAATCTACTATCAAAATGAAAGCCCAGTTATAGAGCATGCTTTGATGAAGCGACCTGATTTAGCATGGACTTTTCGTGAAATAGCTAGAAAAGGTGAAGATGCTTTTTACAAAGGTTCGATTGCAAAAAAAATCGTCAAAGCTATGGAACAAAATGGAGGCTATATTACAAGAGAAGATCTGGAAGATTACAAGCCTAGATTTGCAGAACCTATTCAAACAACCTATAGAAATCATAAAGTCTTAGCTCACCCTCCTCCAGCTGGTGGAGCTGCGGTATTGCTTGAGGGATTAAATATTCTTGAAAATTTTAAAACTGATGAAATGGGTCCAAACTCAGCAAGTTTTTTGCATCTATTTGCCGAGGCATTGCAGCGCGGGCATATGGACAGATCAAGATATATGGGTGATCCTCAGTTTTATGATGTGCCTATTAAAAAAATAATTTCAAAGGAAAGAGGAAGCTCTCTGGCTCAGAAGATTGACCCTCAAAAAGTTACACCCCCTGAGAAATTAAATCCCGACTCATTACTAGAAGAAAGTGAAAATACCACCCATTACTCAATCATTGATAGAGATGGCAATGTTGTTTCCAATACCTACACCTTAGGTTACTCATTTGGTTCAGGTGTAACCATTCCTGGTACTGGAATTCTTCTTGATAATCAGATGAATAATTTTGCTTATCAATATGGAAATCCTGAAGTGATAGATCGATCTGCAAGCATAGGCAATAAATTTGAACCGGGTAAGAGGCCTATGAGCACCATGACACCAATAATAGTCTTTGATGAAAATAATGAGTTAAAACTCATCACAGGTTCTCCTGGCGGTGCTCTGATCCCAGCTGCTGTGCTTAGGGTTGTAACTGGAATAATTGACTTTAATTTAAATCTTGGTGAGGCAACAATGCTACCAAGAGTTCATAAAGATTGGCCTTACAAAAATTTGAGGTTAGAAAAAGGCTTTAGCAATGATACTCTGAAGATTCTTCAATCCTATGGACATGAGTTAGAAGAATCCAAGACGATGGGTTCAACACAAAGCATTTTAATATCTTCAAAGGGCAAAGAAGGATTTGCAGACCTGAGGCGCCCTAATGCAGGGGTAGCTATACAAATTGATTAAAGCCCTAGCCTTTATTCATAAAATGAATAATCTATCTGATGCAGATTTTAAAGATTATTATGAAAACAAACATGCTCCATTAGCCTCCTCTCTTCTTACATTGGAAGGATATGAGAGAAACTATGTAAATTCAGCGCTAAATCCTCTTTATGCCTCGCTTGGTTCAATAAGTATTTTTCAATATCAATCAATTCAGTCTTTGGAGATTGTTGGTAATGAGATGTCTTCAAGCGCTGGTGATATTCTGCGAGAGGATGAGCTCAAATTCATGAACGTACAAAAAAACTATCATGTTCTCACAGAGTCCAATCAATTAACAAAGAGCAAATTTAAGAAAAAAATTTTTTATCCTTGTAAAAATGATGAAGATTTGAATTTATTAGATACTTATGAGGGTCTTGAAAAAGTTTCCGATAATCTTCTTGTAGAGCCAAATGAGATAATTGGTATTTCTGAATATGGGATTACGCAGGAAATATCTTTGGAGATCCTAGAAAATCTATCTACGGATCATCCCAGAGCTATAATCACAACTTGTATTAACTAAAGTTAATTGGCTAAATATTCTAAAGCTGCATCTATCCTATGATTCACCTCAGCCAGATCAAATAAAGAGAGAGTGAGACCGAGAGATGGTGACTGGGTAGAGCCTGTCATTGCTATTCTTATCGGTTGATTGAGTTTTGGAGTGGGCAGGCTTAATGCAGATTGAGCTTCCTGTAATGCATGATCTATAGACTCTTCATTCCAAACCTCTAGGCTATTCAGTTTTCTTTGCACAAATTCTAAAACTGATTCTGCTCCTCTTAAAAATTTATCTGCAGCTTTTTGATCATAAGAGTTCACTGGAGAAAAATAAGGTACAAGGTCTTTAGCCACGCCAAGGAGTGTAGACTGAGAACTTCTCATGGCTTGGATAATATCGTTGCTATTGTCTTTTTGCGTGTAATCAATGCCAACAATTTCAAGAAATGGAATCAGCCTTCCTTTGAAATCATCAAAAGACAGTGCTGCTAAATGATTATTGTTAATCCAATCAAGTTTGACGGAATCAAAAATAGCCCCTGCCTTTTGAACCTCTTGGATTCTAAAATCTGAAATCAAGTCTTCTATGTAAAAAATTTCTTTATCGCCCTTGGACCAACCTAAACGCGCAAGCATATTAATCATTGATGATTCAAGATACCCTTGATCAAAATAATCCTGCAAGCTTGTGACAGCATTCCTCTTAGACAATCTTTTTTTATCTGGACCAAGGACCATTGGTAGATGTGCATATTCAAGAGAGGGATAGTCTAATGCATGTTGAATATGTATTTGACGAGGCGTATTACTTAAATGATCCTCGCCTCTGACAACTGTTGTTACTTTTTGCTCATAGTCGTCAATAACATTGCAGAGATGGTAGGTTGGCGATCCATCGCTCCTTAAGAGAATTAAGTCATCCAGCTCAGAATTTTGAAAAATAACCTCGCCTCGAACCAAATCATGAAAAATTAGCTCGCCATCTTGAGGTGTTTTTAATCTCAAGACAGTCGAAGCATCAGCTTGAAGATTCAAATTCCTACATTTGCCATCATATTGAGGCTTTAGACCTTTGGATTGTTGTTTGGCCCTCATTTCATCTAACCTTTCTTTGCTGCAATTACAGTAATAGGCTTTACCAGATTCTATGATTTGTTTAACAGCACTTTGATATAACTCTGATCTTTCAGACTGTCTTACAGGAAGTTCATCGGGATTAATCCCTAGGTCTGATAAGCCCTTCAGGATATTTGTTTCAAATTCTCTGGTTGATCTTTCAGCATCTGTGTCCTCAATCCTAATGAGGAACTTTCCTTTGTTTTGTTTTGCATATACATAATTAAATAAAGCAGTTCTCACGCCACCTATATGTAATGCCCCAGTAGGACTTGGTGCAAATCTTGTAACTTTCGTCATGATGATTCTCTTTTTGAGTTAATTGCTATAATTCTTTGATCGTGGGTCAAGATATCTTCTTTTGAAACCATAATTTTAGGAATAGGAAATTTCTTGAAATCAATTTTCAAATCTCCGGACTTACTATCTGAATTTAAGCTTGTATTTGATGTCATGAATTCAAATTTACTTTGACCGCCTGTTAAATGAATGTATACATCAGCTAGAATATTGGCATCTAACAAAGCGCCATGAAAACTTCTATCATACCCTGTGACCTCAAATCTATTTGCAAGCGCATCCAAGGAGTTGCGTTGACCTGGAAATTTATTTCTTGCCATCAATAAGGTATCTTCAACATCGCATATTTCTTCAAGAGTTGGGTACTGCGATGAAGCTCTTTTTAATTCAGCATTGAGGAAACCTAAATCAAAAGCAGCATTATGAATAACTAAAATGCTTCCTTCTACAAATTCTAAAAAACTCTCAGCAATCTCCGAGAACTCGGGTTCACTCGAAAGTCGCTCCATTGATAGGCCATGCACCTTCTCAGCCTCTTCATCAATTGATCTCTGAGGATTTAGGTATGAGTGAAAATGTAGATCTGTTCTTTTTCTATCTGCAAGTGCGACAGCGCCTACTTCAACAATCCGATGACCTTGTTCAACCTCTAGTCCAGTTGTTTCAGTATCAAGAACAATGAGTTTTTTTGTCATAAGATAGAGTCTATTCCTTTGTTGGCCAACAAGTCTGCTGCTTCATTGCCAGCGTCTCCAGAGTGACCCTTTACCCAGCGCCATTGTACTTGATGCTGAGCAATTAATTTATCTAATTTTTGCCATAATTCTTTATTTTTAACATCTTTTTTTGCTGCAGTTCTCCAATTATTTTTTTTCCAGTTTTGGATCCATTGAGTGATTCCATCCATGACATATTTTGAATCTGTGAATAGCTCTACATTGCAAGGCTCTTTTAATATAGCCAAACCCTCAATTGCTGCTGAAAGCTCCATTTGGTTATTGGTTGTATTGGCTTGGCCGCCAAAGATTGTTTTTTCTACACTATCATACTTAATAAGTGCTCCCCAGCCTCCTGGGCCTGGATTGCCTCTGCAGGCACCATCAGTATAAATAATTACCTGTTTCATGAGTTAAAATATGACATTGATACTTATGACTATTCAATCTATAAAAGCTTATACTAATAATTATATTTGGTTAATTGTAACTAATGAAGGTAATCTTTTATCTATATACAAAGAGTCATATCTAATCCAAAGATTATAAAATTTAAAGCCATGAATAGATTCGTATTATTTTTTGTATTACTTCTATGCTCAGGTTGTGAATTGCCAACAATTATTCAAGCTGACCAGTATGTTGAGCCTGCCCCTATTGAGATATCAAGCAATATTCCTGATTATGAAAATGTCTGGGATCGAATAAAAGATGCTAACTCATTAAAAGAAGAGAATCTTGATGAGAAAACTCTTCAATATCTTAATGCATATCTTTCCAACCCTGCTCAACTTGATAAGCTCCTTGAAAAAGGAAGGTACTTTATTTATTTTGTTCTTGAGGAATTAGAAAGATATAGACTACCGCCAGAGTTGGCGCTTCTTCCTTACATTGAAAGTAATTATGATCCATTTTCAATCTCAGCTTCAGGCGCAATGGGTATATGGCAGTTTATGCCAGCCACAGCTAGAATATATGGTCTCAAAGATACTTGGTGGTATGAACAAAGGCATGACCCGCTGGTATCATCAAAAGCTGCTGTTAGATATTTAGCCTACCTGCATAACAGATTCAATAAAGAAATTACTTATACCTTGGCTGCTTACAACGGTGGTCCAACCCTTCTTGAGAAAAGAATAAAACTTAATAAAAAAGCAGGCAAACCAACTGATTATAAAAATCTCAAACTGCCAAAACAAACTCAGGATTATGTTCCTAAATTCAATGCAATACTTGCAATAGTGCTTAATGCAGAAAAATATGGAATTAATTTGCCAGATTTTCCTAATAAAAAAGTTTTGGGCAATATAGAGCTTGATGGCCAAGTTGAAATACTAGCTTTCAGTGAGTTTGCAGGATTAAAGCCTGAATTCGTGTATAAATTAAATGCAGGGTATACAAAATGGGCATCGCCTCCTGGAGATAAAACTACTTTTAATATTCCGATTGAATTAGAAGCAATGCTGAATCTTAAGAAAGATAAGTTTATTCAAACAAATCAAATTAACTGGGTGACTCATACAGTTTCAAAAGGAGACAGTCTATGGAAAATAGCTGATGAGTTTGATACTGAAGTAAACGTATTAAAGAAGGTGAACTATTTGTCGTCTAACGTCTTAAGCCTCAATCAAGAATTGTTGATTCCGCTGAGCAATGATCAAAATCAAACATTTATCCCCTATCAAGCTCATATCATTAGCGAAGGTGATACATTATGGAATCTTGGTATTCAATACAATATTTCGCCAGCAGAGATAGCAAAAACTAATGGGTTGAGAATGAATACTCCTTTGAGAATTGGAAAGGAGTTGAACATTGGCAATAAAAATATTTACCGAACAATTAATTCAAAAAAAAGAACTATTTTATATAGCGTCAAGCAGGGAGATAGCCTTTATCGAATAGCTGATATTTTTAATATTGAAATTTCTGATATAAAAAAAATTAACACGCTTCCAAACAATGAAATCAAACCTGGGCAAGTATTAAAAATTGTAATTAAGGCTTTTTAATCTGAGGAAATTTTAGGGTCTAGCGCATCTCTTAGGCCATCACCAAAAAAATTCAATGCAAATAAAGTAATGGTAAAAGTTAATCCAGGGTAGATTAGAAGCCAAGAGTACTCCTCCATTGATTCAACTCCATATCTTATTAAGGTACCCCAACTGCTCATAGGTGGCTGAATACCGAGGCCTAAGAAGCTTAAAAATGCTTCTAGCAACATAACTTGTGGAATGGTTAAGGTTGCATAGACCGCAATGGGACCAAGAATATTTGGAAATATATGTTTCCTAAACATTTGAATATTTGTGACTCCCATGGCTTGAGCAGCCAAAACATACTCTTGATTTTTTATTGTTAAAACTTGCCCTCTTACAATCCTTGCCATGGTAAGCCACTCAACTGCTCCAATGGCACCAAATAAAAGCCAAATGTTTCTTCCAAAAATCACCATCAGTAAAATAATAAAAATAATAAATGGGAGTCCGTAAAGAACATCAACTATTCTCATCATGACAGAGTCAATTCTCCCGCCAAAATAGCCAGCAATGATACCCCAGCTAACCCCAATAACTAAAGCGACACCAGTTGCGACAAAACCTACCAATAATGAGACTCTGGCACCATATAAGATTCTACTAAACAGGTCTCTGCCTAGCGTATCGGTTCCCAATAAAAAATTTCCAGATGGCGGTTGCGCTCCTAGCTCGAGATTTTGATAGGAATAGGAATGAGGGGCTATCCATGGAGCAAAAATAGCAAGAAAAATTAATATTAAAAGAATGATTCCTCCAGCTACAGCAGCTTTATTAGCAAGCAGCCTTCTCCAAGCATCTGACCACAATGAACTACCCTGACTCATGCCTCACTCCTGGCACGTGGGTTCATTAGGAGAACAGCGATATCAGATAAAAGATTAAAAAATATAATAAGGGTTGAAAAGAAAATCGTAGTGCCTAGGATCATGGTGTAATCTCGATTGAATGCTGCTTCAACATAAAACCTTCCAAGACCTGGGATTTGAAAGATTGTCTCAACAACAAATGAGCCACCAATAAGCCCAGCAACTGCGGGACCTAAAAATGAAACCACTGGAACAAGGCCACCTTGCAGAGCATGATTGATAATAACTTTATATTCAGGCAATCCCTTTGCTCTAGCTGTTCGTATGTAATCCTGGCTAAGTGTTTCTAGCATGCCTCCTCTACTCAGCCTGGCGATATAAGCAGCGTATGCAGCCCCAAGAGTTATAGAAGGCAAAATCTTATCTCCAGCGAGCGAGTCCCAGCCAGAAACAGGCAAAACTTCAAGGTGAATACCGAAATATAAAACTAATAATGGGCCCAGCAAGAATGTCGGCATACAGATTCCAATCATCGCAATAGTCATGGGAATGTAATCCAATAATGTATTCCTCTTCACTGCTGCAATGATGCCTGCAAGACTGCCGATGATCATGGCAACAATTATTGCGTAAAAAGCTAATTCAAAAGTAACAGGTAAGCCCGTGAAGATCATCTCTGTCACAGATCTGCCGGGGTATCTAAATGATGGCCCGAAATCTCCCTGAACAAGATTAATCATATAATCCTTGTATTGAATTATTAAAGGTGCATCCAAGTTATAGACTGCATTTAGATTTTTCATTACTTGCGGTGGAACAACCTTTTCTGCATCAAAAGGACCACCAGGAGCCATTCGAACTAAAAAGAATGTGAGAGAGGCAACAATCAAAATGACTGGTATTGCAATTGCAATTCTTTTTAAAATAACTTGAAGCATTTGCTAAGCTATCTTTCTAGATAAATAAATTTAGGATGATGGGTATCTAGAAGATTTGGATACCAGCCCTTAACATCACTTGATAACTGATATTGTCTCACATAGGTATAAATTGGAATAATAGGCATCTCACTTATTAATAATCTTTCTGCTTGCATTAAATACTCATATCTTAAAGATCGCTCATTTGTTGAATTTGCAAGCTCTAAC
>CAYVYQ010000018.1:14946-17998 GCA_964455855.1 uncultured Gammaproteobacteria bacterium | reverse complement strand
GCTTCTTCAGCTACCTGCGATTCTTCCTCTGCAGCCTTAGCTTCTTCATTTTCTTTTGCTTGCGCCTCTAACTCAGCAATTTTTTTAGCTTTTATAGCTTCTTTCTTTTGATTTCTTTTTTCTTTCTTAGCATCAAGCTTAGATTGAAGATCGTCTGGTGATAATCTTGCATCTTTTGCTAGTTCTTTAACCTTATCTGAAAGTTGAGCACCCTGAGAAATCCAATGATCTAATCTCTCAACGTTGAATCTCATTCTTTCTTCAGATCCTTTTGCAGATGGATTAAAAAAACCTAAGCGCTCAATGAACGCACCATCTCTAGGTTTTCTGGAGTCAGCAACCGTTATAAAGTAATAAGGGTTCTTTTTGGCTCCGCTTTTTGCAAGTCTAACTACTACCATATTAAAAAATTATTTTTGTATTTATAAAAAGGTGTGTATTTTAGGTTAACCTTGAAGAATTTGATAGTGTTAATATATAAAGATTACAAAAAAAAATAAGACTGTGTCATTTCCAATAACAACATTTTTTGCTCTTCTAGCCTATTTCATATCTAGAGGTGTATTAAGCTCCTCAAAACAAATTTATATAGGTTTATCTTTAGCTCTAATTCTTATTATAAGCTTCATGATTTCATCTTTAGGCCTATCTATTTTGGCCTTACATGTCTCAGTTACAAGTTTTAGCATAGTAATATTGATTGTTACTTTTTTTGAAACTACTCTCCTAGAAAGACACATTACAAAGATCAAAAAGGGTGAAATAGGCTCAAATACCAAATCTGTAGAGAGAGAATATAACGAAATATTCGTTTTAATTGGATTTGGCCTTGTGGGTATAGTCTTGTCACTTATTTCTGGTCTTATGGTTCTTGGTGAGTTAGATTTAGAATTAATATTCAAAATTGTATTTACCGCATTTGCTCTAATTATTTATATGCTTACGTTTTTAGGGGTAAAATACGCCAACTTAAAAGTACGATATGCAGTTAGAGGAACCATTCTTTCTTTTGCTATGGTGCTTTTGGCATATTTTGGTAATTCAATTATTTTAACAAACTACTTATAACTTCTTCTTGAGCACTAATTCTATTTCTTTCTTATTTTTAGCATTATTTGTGCTTCTTATTTTTTCAGCCTTCTCATCAGGGTCTGAAACAGGCATGATGGCATCAAATAAAGTCAAATTAAGAAATCTTTCCAAAGGCTCTAAGGGAGCCATGAGAGCACTTAAATTACTACAGAGACCTGATGTATTGCTTGCATCAATTCTGATAGGTAATAACTTTGCTAATATTTTAGCTTCTGCAATAGTCACAATAATAATGATTGATTATTTTGGTGGCAATGTGTTGCTCGGATCAATCATTTTGACAATGGTTATCTTAATTTTTTCTGAAATCACTCCAAAAACTATTGCAAGTGTGTATCCAGAAAATTTTGCAACCAAATCTTCATGGATTCTAAAAATATTGGTAATAATCTTTAAGCCTCTGGTTTGGTTAACAAATATCCTGAGCTCAAGAATACTTAAAGTGCTTAATGTTGATCCAATGCAATCAGCTAGTAATGATAATTTGAACTCAGATGAATTAAGAACATTGCTAGAGGAACATGGTGATTTAATACCTAGTCAATCCAGAGAAATGCTGTCATCAATCTTAGGCATGGAAGAGTTAACGGTTGAAGATATCATGACGCCTCATGCTGAAATTATCGGTATAGATATTACACAAAGTATTGAGGCTGCTCAAAAAATTATTGGCTCGTCTTATTACAGTAGATTGCCTGTTTTTAAAAAGTCTATTGATCAGGTAATAGGTATGCTACATCTCAAAGACTCACATGAATTTATAGAAACTTTTGAAGCTGGAAATGATGTAAAAAGCATCCTCTTTGATACAACATTTATATCGCAATCAACAACCATTGCGACACAGCTAAGTCAATTTCAGAAACAAGATAATAATCTTTCATTGGTGGTTGATGAATATGGTGAAATACAGGGACTTTTAACCATGGAAGATATTTTTACAGAGATAGTTGGAAAATTTGGTGCTGCGAAGGCAGATTTAGAGAAAGAATTCCTTGTAAAGAAAGATGGTTCAGTTATTGCTGATGGTAACTCAAAGATTAGAGAATTAAATAATTTTATGAATTGGGGTATTGATGAAGATGGCTCAAAAACTATCAATGGATTCATCACTGATTACCTTGATCAAATTCCTCAAGAAAATGTCTGCATAGAAATTGGTGATTATAGAATAGAGATTTTAAATATAGATGAAAACTCTATTGAAAAAGTAAAAATTAAAAAAAAGGAGAGCTAAGCTCTCCTTCTGTAAAATTTTTTAAAAATTACAAATAATGAACCAGTAGTCCAAATATTACTGTAAGAGCAACCCCTGAATGAATAACTGCTTTTACAGAAGTAATCATTGCATTCATCTTGCCAAACAATGCATTTGCCTCAATTAACAAAATAATTGCCAAGCCAAGCCAAAGACTATTCATGCTAGATTCAGCAATCATCGGTAAACTTCCGCCATGAGCAGAGTAAACCATTAAATAGAGCATTGGTAATGAAAACAAAGTGTTTGTTCTGGATGCTAATCCAGCCTTTGCACCAGCATCTGCTGCATCTGGGGCTCCTGCAATTACCTTCTTTTGGTTAGGCCAAATAACAAACCAAACATTAGCAGCCATAATAGTTCCCATTACTGCGCCAAGCACAATGCCAATATTAACAGTGATGCTTAACCAATATAAAAGATATAAACCTGTTAGGAATGTAAATGCTGCAGCCCATCGGAAATACCACAAGGCATTTGGGACTAATTTTTGGACTACATCAGACTTGGCAGAAGCTTCTGATTCTTTAAAGTATTCTGTTTGAACAAAATTAAAGTAATAAAGCAGGCCTATCCAAAGCACTCCAAAAAGAATGTGGGCAAATCTGATTAACACTGTTCCAAGATACGCTTCCATATTTAAACTCCTAAAATTTAAATTGTGATTAAATAATTATATATCTTGCAAAAAAAAACGGGGAA
>CAYVYQ010000018.1:0-14846 GCA_964455855.1 uncultured Gammaproteobacteria bacterium | reverse complement strand
TCAACTCTTGCTTTCTTTTCTTTCATTTCTATTTCAGAACCAGCTCCAACTTTAATCACAGCTACGCCACCGGCTAATTTAGCGACTCGCTCTTGCAGCTTTTCTCTATCATAATCAGAAGAAGTGTCTTCAATCTGGGTTCTGATCTGATTAACCCTGGCTACTATTGCTTTTTGATCACCAGCGCCATCAACAATAGTTGTATTATCTTTGTCTAATGTCACTCTTTTTGCAGTTCCCAAGTCTTCAATAGTTGCACCTTCAAGAGAAAGTCCAACTTCTTCAGAAATTACGGTTCCTCCAGTCAAGATAGCTATGTCTTCTAGCATCGCCTTTCTTCTGTCTCCAAAACCAGGAGCCTTACATGCCGCTGCTTTAACTGTTCCTCTAAGGTTATTTACCACTAGAGTTGCAAGAGCTTCGCCTTCAATATCTTCTGCAATAATTAATAGCGGTCTTCCTGCTTTAGCTACTGATTCCAATAGAGGCAACATATCTCTGATATTTGAAATTTTCTTGTCATGCAAAAGTATGAAAGGATTCTCAAGCTCAGATGTCATATTGTCTTGATTGGTAACAAAATATGGAGACAAGTAACCCCTATCAAATTGCATTCCCTCAACCACATCTAACTCGTTATCAATTCCATTGCCTTCTTCAACAGTGATAACACCCTCTTTTCCAACCTTTTCCATTGCTTCAGCAATGATCCCACCAACATCTTGATCACCATTGGCAGAAATGGTTCCAACTTGAGCAATGGTTTTATCATCAGAACAAGGTACGCTTAGTTTTTCAACAAATTGAACTGCTGTTGATATAGCCTTATCAATACCCCTTTTAAGATCCATGGGATTCATTCCGGCTGCAACAGATTTGTGGCCTTCATTAACTATGGACTGCGCAAGAACGGTAGCTGTTGTTGTTCCATCTCCAGCTTCATCTGAGGTCTGCGAGGACACTTGCTTAACCATTTGAGCGCCCATATTTTCGAACTTATCTTCCAACTCAATCTCTTTAGCAACTGAGACACCATCTTTCGTAACAGTTGGTGCGCCAAAAGACTTATCTAAAACAACATTTCTTCCCTTAGGACCTAAGGTAACTTTAACTGCATCTGCAAGTATATTTACGCCCTGTAGCATTTTTACTCTTGCGGAATCTCCGAATTTTACATCTTTAGCTGACATGTTTTTATTCTCCTAATTATTGATTAAATTGTTTAACTGAAAATGCCGTAAATATCACTCTCGCTGAGCATCAGATATTCATCGCCATCTATTTTTACTTCATTCCCGCCATACTGACCAAAAATCACCAAATCACCAACTTTTACGCCCATCGGAGCGACTTCTCCATTGTCCTGTCTTTTTCCAGGCCCCACAGCAACCACTTCACCTTGAGAGGGCTTTTCAGTAGCTGAGCCAGGCAAAACAATTCCGCCAGGTGTAGTTTGTTCTTCGTCTGTTCTTTTAACTAAAACTTTATCGTGTAAAGGTTTCAATTTCATTGCAAATCTCCTGCTTTTAAAATAACAATAATCCTTATAACTAAAGGCTATGGACTATTTATGGATTAAAAATATTAATTCAATACTTTGGATATAAATCTTTAAAGAAATTTATCAAGAAGCTTCCTGCCAAAACTCCTAAGAAATCAGCAAAAATATCTAAAAATTCAAAAGATCGATAAGGGATATATATCTGCACTATCTCAATCAAAATTCCATAGGCGAGGACTATAACATAAAGCAAGAATTCCTTCGAAATAATTCTGCTCAACCAAGCGACAGTGGTTAAATATAAAAAACAAAGAAAATGAAGTAATTTATCGCTGAAATTGACAGATGATTGGACTTCAATTTCTTGCATGGAAAGAGTTGATATCAATACTACAGAAATGCCTAAAATAATTCTAAAACTAAGTTGAATTATCTGCATGGTTATTTTTATATAAAAGAATTAATAACAGCGCAGGAATAGACATAGCTGAAGTGGTATAAAAAAAGTATGTCCAACCCATTTGGAGTGAAGAAGTTGAAATATAATAATCAGCCAAAATTCCTGAAAAACCACTAAAAAATTTTCCAGGCAGCATCATGAATGATGTCAACATAGCATATTGAACAGCAGTAAATTTTTTTGAAACTAAGCTAGTTAAAAAAGCAATATTAATTGTTCCTACAAGCCCTGCTGCAAAGCTATCTAAGCCAACGATCAAAGATAATAGCGATATATTCGATTCAGCGCTTGCAACATAGGCAAAAAATAAATTGGTAATTAGTACGCTAAAACCACCAAACAATAATGCATTAAATAAGGTAATTCTTTTAATTAATAGTCCGCCTACAAAAAATCCAATAACAGCACCAAAAAGAGCAACAGTTTTTACAAGAGCTCCAATTTCTGTCTTTGAGAAACCCAAATCTAAATAAAAAGGCATAGCCATAGGGCCCATAACAATGTCAGTTAACCTATAAGTTGAGATGATTAGAAGCAATAATGCTGCAGACCATAAACCGAAGCGATTAAAAAAATCTTTAAAAGCTCCAAGCAAAGCTTCATCAAATCTTAAAATAGCAATTTCATGATTGGTAGGTTCGTAACATATTAATGCCCCAGCTGATCCTAGTAGCATGAGAAAACCCATGAATTGATATACATATGACCAGTTATATAAATCAGCAAAAATTAATGCCATAGATGTAGCAACAAGAATAGCAACTCTATAGCCTAATTGATAACTAGCTGCTAAATCACCCTGCTCTTTTGCATCACCTATCTCAATTCTTAGGGCATCCACAGCCACATCTTGTATTGAGCCAAAAAAAGCAGCAAAAAAAGCAAACAAAGCCAACAATTGAATATTTTTCAGCGGATCAATAAAGCTCATGCCTATCAACGATAAAAAAATTATCAATTGAGAAAAAAGAATCCATCCCCTTCTTTTTCCAAAAACTACAAATCCTGGAATTGAATATCTATCTACAAATGGTGCCCACAAAAATTTTAGAGAGTAAGTCAAAACCAACCAAGCAAAAAAACCAATTTCAGTCAAAGAGATGCCAACATCTCTCAGCCAAGCTGTGAGGGTTGAAAAGACAAGCATGTAGGGAAGGCCAGAGGCAAAACCTAGCAATAAAATACCCAATAACTTTCTTTTCATAACATCGATTGTAATAAACTCCAGTCAAAATATGGACCTGGATCTGTTTTTCTACCTGGAGCTATGTCTGCATGAGACACAATATTTTGTTTGTTAATTTGCAAGTCTTTAGACAAAAAATTAATTAGTCTTGATAAAGAATAATATTGTGGCTTTTCAAACTCCTCGTCATCGCAACCCTCTAACTCAATCCCAATTGAGAAGTCATTGCAGTTCTCCCGACCTTTGTATGCAGAAATACCAGCATGCCAAGCTCTCTTATCAGTGGGCACAAACTGAATTAATGCTCCCTTACGCGTAATTAAAAAATGAGAAGAGACTTTAAGATCCTTGATAGATTCTAAAAATTCATCTTTGCCTGAATCTAAGCAATTTAAAAACAAATCTTTTATTAGCTGAGTGTTATAACAACCTACTGGTAGGCTAATGGCATGTATTACAATTAAATCAATTACAGCATTTTTTGGTCTTTCATCAAAATTCGGAGATGGACAAAATTCTGCAACATCAATGATGCCATCTTGAGAGATCATATTTTTCCTCTAGACATAGAAACAGTGTAATGGATGATATTTAAGACATAAAATTTTTTTATCTTTTGGATCAGCGTAACTCAGGAGGCAATCTAAAATATATATCCTCTTTATTTTCACCTAACTCCTCGGCAGCAGTCTTTAACTGATGGCTGATTGCTTGAACCACACTCTGAACAATTGATTCTGGTGCGGATGCTCCAGCTGTTATACCAATGCTTTTATATTTAGACAAAGATTTAAAATCGAGCTCCTCAGCACCATCTATCAAGATAGAACTAGCACCGCACTTCTCAGCCAGCTCTTTTAAACGGTTTGAGTTAGAGCTATTTCTTGAACCTATAACAACAATAAACTCACTCTCTAAAGCAAGTTGCTTAACTGCATCCTGTCTATTTTGAGTTGCATAACAAATATCATCGCTTTTCGGTTTTATAATTTTAGGAAATTGTTGATATAAGATTTTAACTATGGCAATAGTGTCATCAAGACTCAAAGTAGTTTGTGTTACATATGCAAGATTTTCAGGCTGCGAGACACTTAACGATCTAGCTTCTGCCTCGTCTTGCACGAGATAAATTTTACTATTTGAATTGATGGGATTATGTCTTCCTAGCGTTCCTTCTACTTCAGGGTGTCCCTCATGACCAATTAAAATAATATCTCTGCCAGCTCTGACATGGCGTTGAACCTCACTGTGAACCTTCGTTACCAGAGGACATGTGGCATCGAAAGATATCAGGTTAAATTCTTTAGCCTCATTTTCAACCTTCTGAGATACTCCATGAGCACTAAAAATAACATGAGATGATTGAGGGACTTCACTGAGCTCATCAACAAATATGACGCCTTTAGACTTTAATTCATCTACTACAGTTTTATTGTGAACAACTTCATGACGAACATAAATTGGTGGTCCAAATTTTTTTAAAGCCTGGTTAACGATATCAATAGCTCGATCTACTCCAGCGCAAAATCCTCTTGGGTTTGCCAATAAAACTTTAGTCTTCATCCTGATCTATTTTGAAGAAATTTTTTAAACTCCGTCAAGAAAAATAAAGCAGCGCCAATTGAAATAAAAGCATCAGCGAAATTAAAGATAAAAAATGAAGTATTGCCAACATGAAAAAATAAGAAATCAGTTACCACTCCATCTGGCAATCTATCAAGAATATTTCCAAGCGCTCCAGCAATAATTAAGATCAAAGAAAGGCGATTAATAGAAGATTCTTCACTTTTGTATAGTGAATGAAGATAGTAAACGATCATTAATCCAAGTAGAGATAAACCAAAACTAAACACATTATTATTAAAATCAAAAATACTAAAAGCTATACCTGAATTGAATACCAGCAATAAATCCAATATTGGTATCAGTGGGATTGCCTCTCCAAAAACTAAGTTTTCTTCAGCAACAAATTTTGATACTAAGTCAATTACAATTAAGAACAATATAACAAGATAGCCTTTTTTTATGCTAAGCAAACCTTCTATCCTCACCTGGACCATCTAGGTTTTCTTCACACCTATTACATAATTCTTGATGCTTGTTACTAGAACCAACTGATTTATTTCTATGCCAACATCTCACACATTTTTCTGCAGATGATTTAGATACAGATATTTTTAAAGAATCTCCTTGGAGAATGTTGCACTCTGAAACAATTAAAAAGAAATGCATTTCTGATGCAAACTTATTCGTTAAGTTAAAATCATCGGAATTAAGAATTAACTCAATTGATGCATCCAATGAGCCCTTTATAACTCCAGCAGCTCTAGACTCTTCAATATTTTGATTAACTTCTTCTTTGATCTCCAGCAATCTCTTCCAATCTGCATTTGAAAGATCACTGTTAAAACTTTCTAAATCTTTTAAGGTTGTTAAAAATACTGAGTCTGACTCTGCTAAGAGAAAATCATTGCCTTGCCAAATCTCCTCAGCTGTAAAAGACAAGACAGGGGAGATTAATACGACGAGCTGATTAACAATTAACTGCATTGCGGTTTGAGCAGATCTTCTGATCTCAGAATCTTGCTGAGTGGTGTATTGCCTATCTTTAATAATATCAAGATAAATGCCGCCTAATTGATTGACGCAAAAATTATGTATTCTCTGAATAACTTGGTGATATGAATAGGCTTTATATGATTCCAATACATCCTCTTGCAAAAGAGCAAGTTCATGCAAAACCCATTTATCAAGTTCAAGTAGATTATTTAGCTCAATAGAATCCTTATTTGCATCAAAGTCATTGATATTTCCCAATAAAAATCTAAAGGTATTTCGTATTCTTCTGTATTGATCTGAAACCCTCTTAAATATCTCATCAGAAGCGACCATTTCACTTCTAAAATCAGTTGAAGCAATCCATAGTCTTAAAATATCAGCGCCCAATGTATCCCAAATTTTTTGTGGTGCAATAGTATTACCTAAAGACTTGGATTGTTTTCTGCCTTCATCATCAACTACGAATCCATGAGTAAGAACAGAGTGGTAGGGAGCCATACCATTTATTGCAATTCCTGTCAGCAAGGAGGATTGAAACCATCCCCTATGCTGATCTGATCCCTCTAGATAAAGATCTGCAACCACATCTGCACCATATAACTTATCTAAAACACACATGTGAGTTACGCCTGAGTCAAACCAAACATCCAAGGTATCAAAAACCTTGGAATAGGAATCGGCATCATCAATCAAAGAATCAAGGCTTAAATTATCCCAACCCTCAATACCCTCTTTCTCAATAACATCTGCAATTTGATTAAAAAGAAGATTCTGTTTGGGATGAATCTCGCCTGTTTCATTGTGAATAATTAAAGTAATTGGAACGCCCCAATTTCGTTGTCTTGAAATACACCAATCAGGTCGATCTTCAAGCATTGAAAGAATACGTTCCTCTCCCCAGCTGGGTTCCCATTTAACATCTTTAACTGCATTCACTGCTCCATCACTAAGACCAGATTTCTTCATTGAGATAAACCATTGTGGGGTTGACATAAAAATGACTGGTGACTTATGCCTCCAACAATGAGGATATGAATGATCATATTGTTGATGAGCAAGTAATGCCTTGTTGTCCTGCAATAATTCAATAACTATCGGGTCTCCCTTCTTAGTACTTAAGCCGCTTAATGGTCCGTATTCTTCTTTGAAAATGCCACGATTATCCAAGGCTTTTACAGATTCAAGACCATTCTTTATGCAAATAAAGTAATCATCCAACCCGTGCGCTGGAGCAGTATGCACACAACCAGTTCCACTTTCAGTGGTGACATGGTCTCCGTGCAATAGCTTTGATTCCCTTTTATACAAAGGATGAGCCATGGTGATCTCATTAATTTCTTTTCCTAAAACTGATCCAAGAATCTCTAACTCTATACCCCATCTATCAGAGCATTCATCCAATAAGTCTTTTGCAATAATAAAATGATCGTTATCGCCTCTAACAAAAATATACTCAATTTCTTCATGGATACATACAGCAACATTTGATGGAATTGTCCATGGAGTTGTCGTCCAAATAACGAAATATGCTTCTTCAACTTTATCAACTTGAAATGTTGAGCAAAGCGACTCAATAGATTTGGGTAACACTTTAAACTTCACATCAATAGAATGAGATTGCTTATCCAGATACTCTACTTCAGCCTCGGCTAAAGCTGATCTGCAATCCATGCAAAAATGCACAGGTTTCTCTCCTTGCTCAAGATGACCATTAGCAATAATTCTTCCTAATGCGCGAACAGTGTCTGCTTCAAAACTTTTATTTAATGATAGATATGGATTCTCCCAATCGCCTAATACCCCTAATCGAATAAAATCTTTTTTTTGCTTATCAACCTGAGATTGTGCATATTCTCTACAAGCTTTGATAAATGATTTTTTATCTTTAACAAGATCGCTTCCCTTCCCATGTTTTTTTTCAACATTTAATTCAATCGGCAAACCATGACAATCCCAACCAGGAATATATGGTGCATCTTTTCCAAGCATGCTTTGAAATTTTATTGTAATGTCCTTAAGAGTTTTATTAACGGCATGGCCTAAATGGATATCTCCATTAGCATAGGGAGGTCCGTCATGAAGAATAAACTTTTCCTTGTCAGCATTTTGCTCTCTAATTTTTTGATAGAGGTTAATAGAGTTCCAAAATTCTAATATTTCTGGCTCTTTTCTAGGCAAACCAGCTTTCATCGATAAATCAGTTTCAGGGAGATTTAAAGTATCCCGATATTCTTTACTCATAGAGAATTATTCCAGTATTTCTTTAGCGTGAGATATGTCTTGAAGAATTTGTTCTTTTAATAGGTCAATGTTATCAAATTTCTTCTCATCACGAAGTTTATTTTTGAATTCTACAGTCAATCTTTGACCATATATAGACTCGCTGAAATCAAATATATGGATTTCAAGGACAGGCTTAGATCCATCTACTGTAGGTCTGATGCCCATATTTGCAATTCCATTGAATGACTCTCCAGCCAAAGAACACTTCACTGCATAAACACCAGCTATAGGAAGTCTTTGTTTTGGTATCCATAGATTTGCTGTAGGGACGCCGATAGTTCTACCTAATTGTTTTCCATAAACCACTTTTCCTGAAAACGTATAGGGTCGCCCTAGTAATTGTGCTGCCGACTCAAACTTGCTCTGTAACAGAGCCTCTCTTATTCTTGTAGAGCTTATTCTTATACCATCTCTTGTGACTGTTTTATTGGCAATTACTTCTGTTCCGTTGCTCTTGCCCCAATCTTTTAATAGTTGAAAGTCACCAGCCCGCTCAGCTCCAAATCTAAAATCATCACCAATGATTAAATGTTTTAAGTTAAGTTGGGCTAGAACATCATCAAGAAAACTCTGTGGAGTCATTGTTTTTAAAGATTTATTAAATTGAAGAAAAAATGCAAAGTCTATTCCAAAATTTTTTAGCAACTTTACTTTTTCTCTCCAAGGGCAAATTCTCGGAGGTGCTGAAGAATTTTCATCTTTAGCTGCAAAATACTCAGATGCATGCGGCTCTGTAAAAAATACTAAAGACGCACTTGAGCTCTCTCTTGCCTTATCTTTTACCTGATTAAGAATTGCTTGATGCCCAAGATGCAAACCATCAAAATTACCGATGGTTCCACTCATTGACTGATTTGGAAACTTTCTGTTAAAAGTTTCTATGTTTCCTATTCCTCTAATTAAGTACATTATTTAAAATCAGCTGGTCTAACGCCTAATATAAAACTCGATCCAAAATAAATTATTAATGAGCCAATGACGGCAGCAACTAGATGCAAAAGCCTTTGAGTTTGACTAAATAATTCAAAATCAAAATATTGATTAAAAATTGATAAAAATGATATCAAAGCAACGCTAGCTATTAACACTTTTAAAGAGAAGGTACTTAAAATTCCAGTAAAAGAAATTAACCCATCTCTTTTAAGAATAAAACTTAAAATTATTACACTTACTATCGCAGAAATAGAACTGGCAATTGCTAAGCCAAGATGCCCTAAACCAAAATAAAATGCTAATAGGTAGTTCAGGCATACATTTATCAACAAACTCAAAAATGCTATCAACATAGGGGTTTTGGTATTTTGCCTAGAAAAAAATGCTGGAACCAATACTTTCATGGCCATAAAAAAGGGTAATCCAAATGAAAAAGCTATTAAGCTCAAACTGGCCTGCTGCACGTCACTCCACAAAAAAGCTCCTCTTTGAAAAATAGTAGCCAGCAATGGGGATGCAAATAAAACTAATCCAATTAACGAAGGGATAGCTAGAAAAAAAACTAACTTAAACGCATGCTCAAGCTGTTCAGTATAAGCTTGAATTTCTTTTTGAGCATAAGCCTTTGAGAGGCTGGGTAAAAGAACAGTTCCAATAGCAATAGCAAATATTCCCATTGGGAATTGTATTAATCTATCTGAAACATATAGCCAGGTTGGACTACCTGTAATTAACAAAGATGCAAAAATAGTATCAATTAGTAAATTTATTTGAGCTATGCCTCCTGCAACAATAGCTGGAAGAATAAGAATAAAAAATTTTTTAACACCGGGGTTCTGAAAATCAATTTTTGGTATGGGAATTTTTTTTATCGTTGCTAAAGGCGCAATCTGGAAAAGTAACTGAAGAAATCCTGCTAAAAGTACTCCCCAAGCAAGAGCCATAACTGGTATGTCTATTTTTGGAGCAACCAGCCATGCTGAACCAATTAAACTCAAATTAAAAATTAAGGGAGTTATTGCTGGAATAGAAAATTTATTATGAGAATTTTGAATGCCAGCTGCAAAAGCAACAAGAGAAATTAATGCAAGATAAGGAAACATAATTCTTAAAAGACTGACAGCTAAATCCTGTTTTTGTATATCAAAATAAAAGCCCGGAGCAAATATCAAAATAAATATTGGTGCAAACAATAAAGCCAAGGCTGTAAATATGAAGAGCGCTGAGAGCAAAATACCGAATAAAGCATTTAGAAAATCTTGACTGCCCTTGTCATCTTTCCTGCCTATATACTCAGAGTATATTGGAATAAAAGCTTGGCTAAATGCGCCTTCTGCAAAGAGCTTTCTAAAAACATTTGGAATTTTTAATACAACAACAAAAATATCATGAAAAAAACTGGCGCCAAGAAGGTTGGTTGTAAAAATATCTCTTATTAAGCCGGCCACTCTAGAAATAAAAGTCCAACCACCTACTTTGATGGTAGATAAAAAATTAGATTGGGGGGCTGTTTTTTCGGTCACTTAATCTGAAGATGTGTCTTTTGAAAAATCCAAAGCAGCTGAATTAACGCAATATCTCAAACCAGTTGGTTGAGGGCCATCTGTAAAAACATGGCCAAGATGAGCATCACAATTTGAGCACCTAATCTCAGTCCTTACCCTGGAAAGAGAATAATCCTCTAATTCATTAATTTTATCGTTGCTGGCAGCTTCATAAAAACTAGGCCAACCACAGCCTGCATCAAATTTTGTTTCTGATTTAAAAAGCTTCTCCCCGCAACAAATACAAGCGTATACACCATCTTCAATATGATCCCAGTACTGACCCGTAAAAGGTCGCTCTGTGCCACTTTCTTGAGTGACATAATATGACTCAGGAGAAAGTTCTTTTTTAAGCTCTTCTTTAGATTTTTTGGTCATATGTTTAAATATAATTCCCTATTATATTAGTATAATCCATTGGTTGCTTTTCCAAGCTAAGATTTAATTTGCCAATTTCTGACCCAATAAATAAAAATAGTGTCTATCAAAGCTATAAATACTTTTATGATGTATTTTGCTATAGAAATTGCAAAAGCCTGTTTAAAAGATAAATCTGTTGCAAGAACCCATGTAAATTGATAGATCAGTGTGTCTATGAGTTGCGATGCCATGGTTGAGAGATTGTTCCTGAGCCAAAGCTTTTTTCCTTTTGTTAAGTTTTTAAGATAATGAAAAAACCATACATCAAATCTTTGACTGACAAGGTATGCTGTCAAGGAACCAATAATAAAAATTGGTGAGTAATATGCCAACACTGAAATAGCGTCATGGACCTCTGCTGCTGATCCTGTTAAATCAGAGGGCATGAACTTAGTGCTAAGTACCAAAGTTAACATTACTGCAATGTTTGCAAAAAATCCAAGCATGACTGCTCTATTAGCCTCATCTTTTCCGAATTTTTCATTCAAAAGATCTGTAGCAAAATAAATTCCTGAATATAGAATTGCTCCCATGCTTACATTGAACTGCATTCCAAAAAGAGATAATTCGCTAACTTTTCCACCCTGAAGATTGCCAAGCACTATTCCAAGAATTACAGCGCAGTACAAACCATATTTACCAAAGAACCTATATAGGAAAATAGCTAGTGATAAGTCATAAAAAACTACAAGTAACCATAGTGTTTCTTGGCTTAAATTGCTTAATAGGAAGTCCATTTGGGAATTATTATTACATAGAAATTTAAATTATTAGGTTACATTAATGGATTACCAAAGTTAGAATTATTAGATCAACAAATATAATAAGAGATATCAATGAGTGAATTAGGTTTTTATAGATTTGCAAACTCACAACCAGATGAAATTGCCATAATTGAACCATCAGAAAAGATTTGGACACGCGGTGATTTGCTTGCAAAAACCAATCAATTAACTCATGCGCTTAAGGAGTTTGGAGTTAAGAGTGGTGATGTGGTGGCAACAGTTCTACCTAACTCGGTTGAGTACTACATAGCCTACCTTGCCTGTGCTCAGTCTGGTTTTTATATGGTCCCTATCAATTGGCATCTAGCTGGGCCAGAAATAGCATATATTCTTGAAGATTCTGGGGCGAAAGCATTCATTGCATCTGGGGAAGTTCCTGCTATGGAGGAAGCCTGCCAGAAGGCTGTTGCTGCTATTAACTTCCCAGAAAAAGGATGCATTAGTACAACCGAGATGAACGGCTTTATTCATTTAGATGAGTTTGTGAGCTCACACCCAACCAGCAATCCAGAAGAGAGAACTGCTGGTCAGGTAATGAACTACACATCTGGCACGACTGGAAAACCAAAAGGTGTAAAGCGTGCACTAATTCCGGGAGATCCAGATGATGTTTTAAGCATGTTTGCAATGATACTTAGCTTTTTTGAGATTCAGCCACAAGAAAACAATGTCCATATTGTTGGGTCGCCTTTGTATCATACTGCGGTCTTAGTTCACTCTTCAGCAGCACTGCATTATGGTCACTCTGTTGTTTTGATGGAAAAATTTGATGCAGAGAAAATGCTTTACCTTATTGATAAATATAAAGTCACAACCAGCCATATGGTTCCAACTCAATTTCATAGATTGTTACAGCTTCCTGATGAAATCAGAAAAAAATATGATTGCTCATCGACTCGCGCAATGATTCATGCTGCTGCGCCCTGTCCAATTCATACCAAGCAAGCAATGATTGAATGGTGGGGAAATTCTATATGGGAATATTATGCTGCTACAGAAGGAGGCGGAACGGTTGTTGATGCTCACTCATGGTCAAAGTTTCCTGGAACAGTTGGTAAAGCATGGCCGGGAGCCGAGATAAAAATCATCAATGATGATGGAGCCGAAGCTGAAACAGATAATCAGGGTACCGTTTATATGAAGCTTGGTGAAGCAACAAAATTTGAGTACAAGGGTGATCAAGCAAAGACAAAAAAAGAAAGGTTGGTTTTTGATGATCAAGTTTACTTTACTGTGGGTGACATAGGATATTTAAACGATGAAGGATATTTATTTCTATGTGATAGGAAGATAGATATGATTATCTCAGGTGGAGCTAACATATACCCAGCTGAGATTGAGAGCGCTTTTCTCATGCATCCTGCTATTGCTGATGTAGCAGTATTTGGAATTCCGAACGATGAATGGGGAGAAGAAGTAAAAGCTGTTGTAGAACTCAATAAGGATTACCAATCTTCTGATGAGCTTCTTGCTGAACTAATGAACTTTGCACAGGAAAATCTTGCAAAAATGAAACTACCAAGAAGCATAGATTTCATTGAAAAGCTTCCAAGAGATGAAAACGGTAAATTATATAAAAGAAGACTCAGAGATCCCTACTGGGAAAATCATTCTTCAAACGTCTAATGGAGTTTAATGCTGCTGATATCTTTGAGGGAGTTGTTGATAGGATTCCTAATAGAGAAGCAGTTGTTCTGGGGTCTACTCGTTTAACTTATCAAGAGTTAGATGCTAGAACAAATAAAGCTGCAAATGCCCTAAAAAAACTTGGGATAAAAAAAGGCAGTCATATAGGAATTTATGCTTTTAATTGTATAGAGTGGCTGGAGGTCATGCTTGGGGCATATAAATTATGTGCTATTCCTATAAATATTAACTATAGATATGTTGAAGAAGAGCTAAAGTATCTAATTGATAATGCTGATATGGAAGCTGTGTTTTATCACAAACAATTTGGTGGAAAGCTCAATAACATTAGAAATGATCTGCCTCTATTAAAAGATTTCATTTGTATAAATGATGGTTCAGATGCTGATGATGTCATTGAAGGCAGTTATGATTTTGAAGCTCTTATCTCAAATGAAGATAATTCTAGGTTAAGCGTTGAAAGATCAGGAGATGACAAATACATACTTTATACAGGCGGCACTACAGGTATGCCAAAGGGCGTGGTATGGCGCATGGAAGATGTCTTAATGACACTTGGGGGAGGCATAGATGCGGTAACGGGAGAAAAATATCCTACACCCGAAGCCTTTGCTGATAAATGCTTGCAAGACCAAACAACTGCTCTTGCTTTGGCTCCACTAATGCATGGCGCTGCCCAATGGCAATCGTTTAATGCTTTCTTTTCAGGATGGAAATTTATTATTAATGACCAAATTTCATTTGATGCGGATTATATTTGGGAAATTATTGCAAAAGAAAAAGTGATGAATTTAACTATCACAGGAGATGCAATGGGAAGACCGCTTTGTGATGCACTCCCCACTGCATTAGAAAAAGGTTTAGACCTATCGTCATTATTTGTTCTGGCAAGCACCGCATCTGTTTTCAGTGCCTCCATCAAAGATACCATCTTGGAGTATCTACCTAATCTTTTTCTCATAGATGCTGTGGGATCCTCTGAAACTGGAGCAACGGGCGTAAATATTCATACAAAAGATGGAAAATTAAAAGACTCCGGCGGGGGTCCAAAATTTACAAAACCTAACTTTAGTGAAATTGTAAATCTTGAAACATTAGAAATAATCCAACCTAATGACACGGCAACTATTGGTTATTTGGCAAGAAAGGGGCATGTACCCGTTGCATACTATAAAGACGAGGAAAAATCTAAAAAAACCTTTATTGAGATTAATGGAGAAAGATATTCAATACCCGGAGATATGGCTAAATATGAGGAAGATGGTCAGATGACTCTTCTTGGAAGAGGAAGTGTTTCAATTAATTCAGGTGGAGAAAAAATATTCCCAGAAGAAGTTGAAATGGCTCTGAAAGCACACCCAAACATATTTGATTGCCTGGTAGTTGGTGTAAAAGATGAAAGATGGGGGCAAAAAGTTGTTGCTGTAATTCAAAGGAGAGAAAACTCTGATCTATCGCTCAATGAAATAAAAGACATTGCCTCAAAATATATAGCCAGTTACAAAATGCCAAAAGAAATAGTTTTTTC
>CAYVYQ010000017.1:0-18911 GCA_964455855.1 uncultured Gammaproteobacteria bacterium | reverse complement strand
GGGTAGAGCATGCCTGAATTGCCAGAGGTTGAGACCTCAGTCCAAGCAATTCAAGAGTTTACAAATCAAAACATAGAATCGATAGAAATATATAATCCCAATCTTCGTTGGAAAGTTGACTGTAAGGCTTTTAAAAAGCTATGTGGACTTAAAGTGGATAAAATCAGTAGAAGAGCAAAATATATACTCCTTCATATTGATAAATCACAAATACTCATTCATTTAGGCATGACGGGAACGCTGAGAATTGCTGATAAGAATTCTAATTTTTATAAAAAGCATGACCATATTGAGTTTATTTTTCAAAGTGGAAAATTAATTTTTAATGATCCAAGAAGATTTGGGTCAATGCACTACATCACAAAACCAAGTTCACATTTTTTATTAGAGAAGCTTGGCCCAGAACCCTTGTCAGAAGAATTTAATGGAGACTACTTGTTTCAAAAAATTAAAAAATCTTTCTCGCCAATAAAAAATACACTGATGAATCAACACAATGTCGTGGGGATAGGGAATATTTATGCAAATGAAATACTGTTTGATGCAAAAATTCGCCCTACTAGAAAAAGCAAAACAATTACTAAAAAAGAGCATCATAGGATAGCCGCATCAACCAAAAAAATCTTAAAGATTGCTATCAAAGCTGGAGGGACTACCTTGAAAGACTTCTATCAACCTGATGGAAATAAGGGCTACTTCAAAATAGATCTAGCTGTATATGATCGCGCAAATGAAAAATGCATAAACTGCAACAAAGAATCAATTAAGAGAATTGTCCAATCGCAACGGGCAACTTTTTATTGTCGAAAATGTCAGGTTTAGCTAGAGATCTTTTTTAGCAGAGCAGCTTTCACATTTGGTGAAACAAAACGAGAAACATCACCACCGAATGTTGCAATTTCCTTTACCAAGCTAGATGAAACATAAATTAAAGTATCTTTAGGAGTAAAAAAAATACTCTCAATATCTGGAGCAAGACTTCGATTCATGGTCGCTAATTGAAATTCGTATTCAAAATCAGCAACCGCTCTCAAGCCTCTGATAATTGCAATGGCATCATTATCTCTTGCTAAATCTACGGTTAATTTCCTTGAATATCCTAAAACTTCAATCTTTGCATTATCTTTGAAAATTTCTGAGATAAGCTCAATTCTTTCCTCCACACTAAACAAAGGATTTTTGGACTGACTCTCAGCAACTCCAAGAATAACTTTATCAAATAATGCAGCAGCTCTTTCGACAATATCTATGTGCCCAAAAGTAATTGGGTCAAACGAGCCTGGGTAGATTGCTGTTTTCATTACCGAATGATACTAAACATTCCTAATTCATCAAAATATTCAAGGATTAGGTAAAATATAGGCTTATGGAAACTAAAAAAAATAAAATTAAAAATCTTGAAAAGATTCAAGCACCTCAAACTCCATCTGCTGTAGATGATGCCGCGGATGTCATGTCAAAATATTCAAGCAAAAAGAAAAATTATCAGCCAAAAGATAAAAAAGTATCTTTCCCTCCAATAAATTATGAAAAACCACCGCACTATTAGATAAAAAAAGGGGAGCTTAAGCTCCCCTTTTAATTAGACAATTGATATAGATTAAATTAGATCGTTGTTCATAACTTTATTCCAAGCTGAAATAAAATCACGCTCAAATTTATCCTTCGCATCATCGCTGGCATAGACCTCGGCCAACGCTCGTAATTGAGAATTAGATCCAAATGCTAAATCAACTCTGGTTGCAGTTCTAACCTTATCACCAGAAACCCTATCAACACCTTCATAGGAGTTACCAGTTCCATTTGGTTTCCATGCAACTGACATATCAAGCAATGTAGCAAAGTAATCATTTGAGAGTTGATCAGGGTTATCTGTAAAAATGCCATAATCATTATTACTAATTCCCAGCGATCTCATTCCACCTAGCAGAACAGTCATTTCTGGAGCGGTCAAGCCAAGTAATTGTGATTTATCCAACATCATTTCTTCAGCAGGTATATTGGAATTTGGATTAAGATAATTTCTAAAGCCATCTGCAACAGGCTCTAGAACAGCAAAAGAGTCAGCATCAGTCTGATCTTGTGTTGCATCGCCACGACCTGGAGTAAATGGAACTTCAACTCCTGAGGCCTTCTCAATGCCCACGTTTCCTCCAAGTACAATTACATCAGCAATAGACGCACCTGTGTCTGAAGAAATCTGCTCGTAGATTGATAAAACTTTTCCAAGTTGCTCGGGCTTATTAACATCCCAATCTTTTTGAGGAGCTAAACGAATCCTCGCTCCGTTAGCACCGCCTCTCAGATCTGAATTTCTAAATGTTGAAGCACTTGCCCAAGCTGTTTCTACCATTTCTTGAATAGAGAGTCCTGATTCGGATATAGCTTGTTTGACTGAGCTAATATCATAATCAGTGTTACCTGCTGGGACTGGATCTTGCCAAATTAGCTCTTCATCTGGAACCTCAGGCCCAAGATATCTACCTTTGGGTCCCATATCCCTGTGAAGCAATTTAAACCAAGCTCTTGCAAAGGCATCAGCAAAATCTTCAGGATTCTCATGGAAACGTTTTGATATTTTGTTATATTCTGGATCCATCCTTAGAGCCATGTCAGCTGTGGTCATCATTGTTGGAACCTTGACTGATGAGTCTTCAGCATCCGGAGCTTTATCTTCATCTTTTTGATCAACTGCATGCCAGACTATAGCTCCAGCTGGAGTTGTTGCTTGCTCCCATTCGTAACCAAATAAAAGGTCAAAATATCCATTATCCCACTGGGTTGGATTTGCTGTCCATGCACCTTCAAATCCACTGGTTATGGTATCGCTACCTTTTCCAGATCCATATGAACTAGTCCATCCAAAGCCCATTTCTTCAATGGACGCGCCTTCTGGTTCAGCTCCAACATTAGAATCAGGGCCGGCTCCGTGACCTTTACCAAAAGTGTGGCCTCCTGCAACAAGTGCAACAGTCTCCTCATCATTCATTGCCATGCGTGCAAAAGTTTCTCTGATATCAACAGCGCTTTTTAACGGATCAGGTTCACCATCAGGGCCTTGAGGATTAACATAAATTAAGCCCATTTGAACTGCCCCAAGAGGATTAGCTAAATCTCTAACCCCACTGTATCTCTCATTAGTGAGCCACTCTTTTTCAGCTCCCCAATTAATATCTTCTTCAGGAGCCCAAATGTCTGGACGTCCTCCACCAAATCCAAAGGTTTTTCCTCCCATTGATTCAATGGCCACATTACCAGCCAAGATCAATAAGTCTGCCCAGCTAATTTGTTTTCCATATTTTTGCTTGATTGGCCAAAGCAGCCTTCTGGCCTTGTCTAAGTTTCCGTTATCTGGCCAACTATTAAGAGGTGCAAATCTTTGCGCGCCGGTGCCTCCACCCCCTCTTCCATCTCCTATGCGGTATGTTCCAGCAGCATGCCATGTCATTCTAATAAAAAATGGTCCGTAATGACCATAATCTGCAGGCCACCAATCTTGAGAATCCGTCATGAGATCGTTTAAATCTTTTTTAAGAGAATCATAATCAAGCTTTTTGAATTCCTCGGCATAATCAAAATCACTGTCCATTGGATCACTTTTTTGATCATGTTGGTGAAGAATGCTTAGATTTAATTGGTTAGGCCACCAATCCTTATTGGATGTTCCAGTAGAGCTATTTGAAGATAGACTTCCGTGCATCACTGGACATTTACTTTCTGTTTCTTTAGTCATAGTTTAATTCCAAATTAATATTAAATTTTCACCGCAAAAGCTGTGCTCTTAATTAGCTTACAGATATTATATGTATTGGTAAATATATAAAAAAAGAATGTTATATTCGATTTTATAAATGATAAAAAACTAATTCATGCTCACACTTAAACAAATTGATTATGCATTAGCGGTTGCAAAGAATTTACATTTTAAAAAGGCTGCTGATGAATGCTTTATTTCTCCATCAACTCTTAGTAATGCCATCACTGAATTAGAGTCTCAATTGGGTGTAAAAATTTTTGAAAGAAGCAACAAAAAGGTTATTGTGACGAACCTTGGACAGGAGATACTAGCCAAAGCAAGAAAAATAAAATTAGAAGTGCACAATATTCATGAACTTGCTCAGCATAACTCAGGGGGTCTTAGCCACTCTTTGTCAATTGGGATTATTCCCACAATTAGTCCATATTTTCTTCCAATTGTTCTGCCTAAACTTCAAAAGGAATTCTCTAATCTAAAATTAAAGATAGAAGAGGGTCAATCTCAAATTCTGATAAATAGGGTAAAGGAAGGTGATTTAGATATGGCTATTTTAGCTTTACCTTATGATGTGAGGGACCTTTTAAGTTTTAAATTCTGGGAAGAGGACTTTTTCTGGATCTCGCATAGATTAAATAAGAATGCAGGAAAATCTGAAATCAGAGCATCTGAACTCGAGCATTCAGAGCTGATGCTTCTTGAAGACGGTCATTGCCTAAAAGATCATATTTTAGACGCATGTAATATTTCCTCTTCATCTCAATACTCCCTCAAAGCTTCAAGCTTAAATACACTTATTCAATTAGTGAAAGGTAAAATGGGAACAACTTTGGTCCCGAGAATGGCGTTAAAAGAATTGGTCGGGAATAAGAAAGACTTGTCTATCTCTCACCTAAATGAACCTGGACCGCATCGTGAGATTGCATTGATAACTAGACCAAATTATGCAGGAATGGAAAGTGTTGGGCTACTTATCGATTTCTTTGGAAAATCCTTAAAAGAATTTAATCAAATTTAATTCTGCTCAGGGAGATCCAAGATATCTGTTTTTTTCCATTGGAGTGAAAAAGTTCGAGATATAAATTTAGGAGTCTCCTCCCGAATCTCAATCACATCAGAGTAAATGATGCCCATGTCTAATTTATAAGGTTTGTCATCTTGATCAAACATGTGGCTTGCTATGCAGTATGTTTCTCCCTTATAAACATTTTCATCCCATTCGCCTTGGACATTCATTACTTGATGCATTGTGCTTTTATAATTTTCAAGTTGCTGCATTGCGGATATAAAATTTTCTAAACCAGTAATTTCAAATTCACCAAGCATTGAAAATTCTTTCCACATGATAGAGTCCAATAAAGAAAATTTTCTTTGATCAATAATGGATGCATACAAATTAGATAACTTTGTTGGGATAAGGTCCTTATTCATGATTTTTTTACCTCTGAAATGAGTTTAAGTACCTTGTAGATATCATCAGGCGCTTGAACAAAGTTAATTGGAAAAACTTCTACTTCATCCAAACCAGCTGCCATAGATTTTTCCAATTCATTCAATGTTAAATCTATATTTGGAACTCCATTATCATCAACACGGGTGGGAAGTTGACCTCGAATCCTAGGTTGATCCTGCCTGCCTTCATTGACAAAAGCTTCAGCTAAAATATCTCTTCCCTGAGAAATAAAATCTCTACTTGTTTTTATGGGAATCCATCCATGCCCTACTTTGGCGATTCTTTGTGCATTTTCAGGTGTCATTTTTAATCCAAATAATAATGGTAAATCCTGACCTTGCGCTGGTTTGGGATGGCACCAAATATCATCAAAATGAAAGTGTTTTCCATGAAAAGAAATTGGGCTATCTTGCCAAAGTAATTTGCATATATCTAAAGTTTCCCAAAATATTTCAGCACGATCTTCAAAATTAACTCCGGCCGTATCAAATTCTTCTTTTTGCCAACCCAGACCCACCCCAAGCTCTAATCTGCCTTTGGATATAGCATCTAAACTAGCGGCTGTCTTGGCAAGTAATGCAGGGTTCCTTAATGGTGCAATTAAAATTGCAGTTGCCAATTTAATTTTAGTTGTATTAGAAGCAATCATCGTTAGCAACGATAAGGGTTCATACCATGGAGCTTCAGATGGAAGAGGAAATTTTCCAAATGGATATTTATGAAGGTTTTTTCCCATTACCACATGATCTGTAACACTTACACAATCAAAACCTAACTCCTCACCCATTTGAGAAATTTCAATATAAGATGAAATATCTCCTCCATAAAAGTTTTCCAAACCAAAAAGACCTAACACTAACTTCATAGAACTATCCATTTTTTATTTATTTGATTGTACGAATATTTTTCAGCTAATGCACTTGGACTTAAATCAGTCAAATCCACATTGCCGTCCAAGGCACGAAAAAAACTTACAAACTCTAGAGCCATATAGGAGTGTGTTTTAGCTATAAAGGAATTAAGATTAACACATGACAAATATAGATCAGATTATAAATACACTAACTTTAGATGAAAAAGTTTCCTTATTAAGCGGTTTTAATTCTTGGTATACCAACAAAATTGATAACAAAAATGTTCCTAGCATTAAAATGTCAGATGGTCCCAATGGGGTTAGAGGTGACTCAAATTCTGGAAAGACTTCTGCCTGTTTTCCATGTGCAATATCAATTGGCTCCTCATGGGATCTTGAGTTAATAAAAAATATTGGCGTGGCTTTGGGTGAAGAAGCGCAAGCAAAAGACGTAGATGTTCTTTTGGGTCCAACCATAAATATTCATAGACATCCTCTAGGCGGGAGACATTTTGAAAGTTTTTCTGAAGATCCATTTTTAACTGGAAAAATTGCAACCAATTATGTTCAAGGTGTTCAGTCTAAAAACGTCGCAGCCTGTTTAAAGCATTTTGTTGGCAATGATACTGAATATGAACGTCACGCAATAAGCTCAAACATAGATGCGCAAACTCTAAGAGAAATTTATTTGCTTCCCTTTGAAATGGGCATTAAAGAGGGAAATGCAAAAGTTGTGATGAGTGCATATAACAAATTAAACAATATATTTTGTAGTTCTCATCAAGAATTACTAATAAGTATTTTAAAAGAAGAATGGGGCTTTGATGGGTATGTTGTCAGTGATTGGGGCGCTGCTCTGGAAACAGTAGAAAATGCGAATGGTGGCTTGGATCTTGAAATGCCTGGGCCTAGCAATGTTTGGGGCAAAGCGTTAATTGATGCCATTGAAGCTAACAAAGTTTCTGAGGAATTGATTGATGATAAGGTGAAGAGAATTTTAACTGTGGCTGAATTCTCAAATCGCTTTCAAGAGCCAGAAATTAAAGATGAAGAAGCTATTGATCGGCCAGAACATAGATCGCTATTAAGAAAAGCAGCGGCTGATGGGATGGTTTTGCTTAAAAATGAAGGCTTGCTGCCTCTTAAACAGGATATTAAAAAGTTAGCAGTGATTGGGCCTAATGCTAAAAAAGCACAAATTATTGGTGGTGGCAGTGCAAGCTTAAAACCTCACTACCAAATTCATCCTCTTGAAGCCATACAGAAAAGATTGGGGCATGAAACAGAAATTCTTTACTCTAAGGGTTGTCATACGCACAAATACCTTCCGCAAATAAATGAAAAACTCATGAGCAACAATAAGGGATTCTTGGTTGAATATTTTAATGGAAATACATTTAATGAAAACTTAATCTTAGAAGAGCACCTTACAGGGAGCAAGTTTTGGGTTTTCGAAGGCTTTGCTAAAGATGTAATTTCAAATGAAGATAGGCCAAATATTTCTGTAAAGTTTTCTTGTGAATATTCACCGGATATCTCTGGTTTGCATGAATTTGAAATTTTTGGCATTGGGCAGTGTCGCCTACTAATTGATGATAATGAGCTGATTGATAATTGGACCAGCACCGATCAAGGCGAGGCCTTTTTTACTTTTAGCTCTGCCTCAAGAAAAGGAGTTGCAGATCTTAAAAAAGGAGAAACCTATAGAATTGAGGTCCAGTACCACTTTGAGGGAAGTTTCCCTGCGGTATATATAGGTTGCCAAGCTCCTGATCAAGTGGATATATTTGAGGAAGCAGTTGAAACAGCTGCCAATTCAGATGAAGTGATATTGATTGTTGGAACTAATTCAGATTGGGAAACAGAAGGAAACGATAGGGCTGATTTTAATTTACCTTCTAATCAAAATAAATTAATTGAAGCAATATTGGATGCTAATCAAAATACAACTTTAATAATCAATACCGGTTCTCCGGTTCATATGCCCTGGGCAAATAAAGCCAAAGCTATAGTGCAAACATGGTTTGCTGGTCAAGAATTTGGAAATGCTTTAGTTGATATTTTATCAGGAGAGGTTAATCCATCTGGCAAGTTACCAACAACCTTCCCGACAAAAATAGAAGATACACCTGCATACAAAACCTATCCTGGAAATGACTTACAAATGAACTATGATGAAAAACTTTTAGTTGGACATAGATGGTATGAAAAACAATCAATCAAGCCATTGTTTAGTTTTGGCCATGGATTGTCTTACACGAATTTTAAATATCAAAACCTAGAAGTTATAGTTAATAATGATTTTTCGGTTTCGTGCAAATTTGAGGTTGAAAATATTGGAGATTTTACTGGACAAGAAACAGCCCAATGTTACGTAAGCTTTGAAAAACCTCAACCTGAAGAGCCTTGCAAAACCTTACAAGGTTTTGTGAAAGAGGAAATAGAAGCAAATCAAATTCAAAAGATGGAAATCATACTTAATGCTAGAAATTTTTCCTATTGGTCAGTAGAAACAAATACTTGGCAAATAAGAAAAGGATCATATCGAATTCATATTGGGTCCTCTTCAGAAAATATCTTTTTAGAAGCCAATATTAATCTTGAGCAAGTTCTTGAAGTTCTTTAGTGGTTAATTTAATTTGAGTAGCTTGAATGGAGCTATTGGATTCAGAAATTGTTCTTGGTCCTATCAGTGGAAAAATTAAATCTGATTTATGCAATACGTATGCTAAAGCGATTTGAATAGGCTGAATATTCCTTTCCTCTGCTATTTCAAAACAAGCCTGTCTTCTTTTTAAGTTTTTTTCATAATGCCACACCCTCATTTCCTCATCGAGAGTGGGATTAGAGAAATGCTTATTAGACATAACTTCTTTTTTCTTAATAAAAAATCCTCTCGCTTGAGATGACCAAGGAAATAACATTACGCCCTCCTCGATTAGGTAGTTTAAGTAACGATCATTTACACCAACACAACCAGGCCATACAGGCTCAATCATCTCAGCCAAGCTAAAATTATTACTGAGAATAGTAAAAGGTTCTTTGGAATTTTTAATTGCATATTCGCGTGCATCAGAAAACCTGTCCATCTCCCAGTTGGATGCACCTATTAAATTAATTAAGCCTTCATTCTTAATTTCTGCCAGCGCATCAATAAATTCGTCTACAGGAATATCTGTGTTATCTCTGTGCAAACAAAATATATCAAGTTTTGAAATCTGCAATCGCTCCAATGACTCTAATACTTGAGGTCGGATATATTTAGGCTCGCACTCTGGTGTATGGGCAGCTTTTCCTAGAACTATGACATCTTTTTCAACTTTCCTAGCATTGATCCAATCACCAAGATACTTATCCCCCATGCCGTGATTGTATATAAATGCGGTATCAAAAATTCTGCCCCCAGATCCATAAAAATGATCAAACATAGTATATGCATGAAGATCTGAAATTTGATTGTCGCATCCCAGTGCTAACCTTGAGCCACTCTTATTGAGTCCAGTAAGGTCAGTACTTTTAAGTTGGGTGTCTTGAAACAAATATGCTTGTGATTGCAAAATTGGTGAATTTTTTATCATACTCCTAGGACAATTGATCTTCATTTCTTGTCGCCACATATCTAACCAAAACATATTACTTTGAGTGTCAGCATGAGAAATAAGATCTGATTCAACTTTCTGCTCCAAGATACAAGTAGAAGCATGCTCTATCTCTCTAGTGAATAAACCGTCGTTATCAATACACTTGATCTCTTGACTGATGACGCCTTCATTTAAAAGATGAATAGATGAGTTTCCCTCTTGGAACTGCCCACAATGCCATGGATCGGAAACTGAAATAGAATATTTGCCACTAGATATTACGAGATTATTTGAAAAATCCTCATTAATGGCGCAGCTTATTTTTGCCTCAATATAATCATTGAAAACTATATGTGCATGTGACTGAAGATCAACTCCGGTCTCATCTATTTGACCTGTTGCAGAGATGCTCTTTGGCTCTGCAAAAGATAGCCCCTGCAAATGACCGGCTATTAATTTGGTCATTGTGAGTGGATAACATCCAACATCTAATATAGCTCCACCGCCTAGATCTGGGTTTCTTAATCTGTGAACTTTTGAAACATCTGCTGTAAATCCAAAAGAAGCTTCAATCAAAATTTTTTCTTTTGAATTAGACAGAAAGCTTAAATTCTCCAAAATATTTCTTGTTTGCGGATGAGCTCTATACATAAAAGCCTCCATCAAGAATATATTTTTTGAATTAGCAAGATCTATTAACACCATGCTCTCGTAAGCATTCATAGTAAGCGGCTTTTCGCAAAGAACATGCTTGCCATTTTTAATTGCTTCTAACGCATAAAAAAAATGCTCGCTATGCGGAGTTGCTATATAGATAGCATCTATTTCTTTGGAGGAGATAAAGTCACTCAATCGATGATGCGCATTCAGATGAAACTTGCTTGCAAAACTATCAGTTTTTTGATGATTTCTTCCAAAGACACTGGTTAATTTAGAATTTGTAGTGCCCTGAATAGAATAAGCAAATGCTCTAGCAATAGAGCCAGGCCCAATGACCCCCCAATTAATTTGACGCATTACCTAGTTTTCTTGCCTCAATTTCATTAATTAACTTTTGATGAAAGCTTTTGTCTATGGGGTAGAAGGAAACTAAAATAAAACTAATAAAAATTCCTGTTAAAGGTATCCAGGTCATAATAAATTTTAATCCAGATAACGTTTCCTCTGACTGAACTTCATTGGGCTCAAAACCGATTTGAGTTAATGCCATGCCTAATAGAATTGCTGCAAAAGCTATTGCGCCCTTTTGAGCAAAGGTCATGAAGCCATATAAAGAAGACTCTGTTCTAACATGTGTTTTCCATTCCCCATATTCGATCGTATCTGGAAGCATTGACCAAAATAATACACCTGTAGCACCATTGCCAATTCCTATGAATCCCAACACAAGGAGTAACTCGTTGAGAGAAGCAATCGGATAAAAATAAAAAACCAAGAATCCCGCTAATAGCAATATCATTGCAGCCATCCATGAATTTCTCTTTCCAATTTTCAATGCTGCATATGCCCAAAAAGGTATGGCTAAGAGAGCGGCTCCACTGCTCACTCCTAAAATTAATCCTTGGTACTCATGAAGATCAAGAGAATACTTGACGTAATATATTAAGTTGTTATTAAACATAATAGACGTCGACCCAAGAATTAAAATAGATCCAAACACAATCCAAAACGGGTAATTCTGTGCAACAGATCTTGATACCTTCGAAAAACTTGGGATCTGAGCCGAGCTAAAATTAAATTCTCTTTCTTTAACAAATCTAACGGTAATACTTAAAACAAGAATAGCTGTCAGACCACAAATCATGCCAAGAAAGATAAAACCTATTGCTTCATCACCACCTCCAAACCACAAAACAATTGGAAAACCAAGCGCTGAAACTGAAAGAGTGCCAAAAGAAGCACCTATCATTCTTGCGGTGGTAAGCTTGGTTCGCTCATCACTATCATCAGTAATCCTTGCTGTAAGAGAAGAGTATGGGACGCTAACAATGGTAAAACATGTTCTGTGAAGCAAATTAACTGTTAATAAAAAAATAAATAGTGTTATGCCTGCAAAAGGAGGAACCCAAAAAAGCAATACAAAAGATAAGGCTAATGGAATTGCGCCATAAAAAATATAGGGTCGGTAGCTACCCATTTTGGTCCTAGTTCTTTCTGCAAGATATCCCATAAATGGATCTGTAATTGCATCCCAGGCTATACCAAGAGCATATATCCATCCTGCTAGCAAAGGAGTTATTCCAACCACATCAGTATAAAAATAAAGAAGGTATAAACCGACTCCACTCCAATATAGGCAAATTGCATAATCTCCAATGCCGTAAGCTGCTCTAACTTTATTTGATACTGTGTTTGAGATCATAAATATTCATTGACTATAACAGTCTTGTATGCGGTTGGTAATATTTTGAGAGTGCATTAGTATAAAAATATAATCAAAGAAAAGTACTTGATAGTTTATGAATGAAAATGAGCCATATTCAGAAGGTTTTGCTGAAAACAGCGGAGTAAAAATTTTTTACCGAGACTACGGTCCCATAGATGGAGATCCGATTCTCATGGTGCATGGCTTAGGGGCTCAATTAGTGCATTGGCCGCCTCATTTAATTCAGTTCTTGCAAGCCCATAATTTTCGCCCAATTACATACGATAATAGAGATGTTGGTTTATCCTCAAGATTTCTTGGAACCCCATCTTTTATATTAGATTATATTAAGTACTTTTTGAGGCTGCCCATTAAAGCAGAATATACCATTGATGATATGGCCGATGATGGTATAAAACTGCTTGAGACATTAAATATACATCAAGCTCATATTTTAGGGACCTCAATGGGCGGTATGATTGCTCAGATCATCAGTGCTCAATATCCTCAGAAAGTTAAGTCATTCACTTTAATTGCCTCAACTGCGTCAACGCCAAGCCCAATCAATGCTCCTTCAAAACCTGTGAGAGATCTCATGATGGAAAGATCTAGAAATCCAAATGCATCAGAAGAGGAAGTAATTGAAAGAGAGATTAAGATTGTCTCCCTTATTGGTATGAAAGGTCGAATTGTAGATACTCCAGAATTTAGAGAAGAAACTATTCAAAATTTAAATCGTGCACAAGATGGCTCTGGATATGCAAGACAACTATTATCAATCTTAGCCTCGAAAGATAGACTAAAAAAAATACAAAAGATTAAAGCGCCAACTTTAATTATTCATGGTAAACAAGATCCAATGATTCAGGTAAAGAATGCTTATAAAATGCATAAATTAATACCACACAGCAAACTAAAAATCATTGATGAAATGAGGCACTTAATTGAGCCCGAAATTCTGGTTCAGTTTGAAAAGGATCTGTTAGATCATTTGCAGCTTGCCTCTTGAGTCAGCCCTGAATGTTTGCAAGCTCCTCTCTGCTAACAAGCAACATTTCGCCAATCTGCATAAAGAGAGAATTCTCATATTGATCGACTTTTCCATCAGATAGAATTACATCCCAGATATTTGATAGGATTTCTATTTTCATTCTTTTGGTGCAATTACTATTAATAATATTAATAAAAGGATTGAAGGACTCTTTGTGGCTTGTCCAATCTTTTAGCTCTTCAAATGCTTGAGAAAAATTACCATTTGGGTAGAGGTCTAGGTAGAAATTTTTAATCTCATCAATTTCAATGTCGTCTATTTTCCCATCCATTCGAGCAATCTCAATCATCAAGCATAAAACAGCGGAAACATGCGGTGGCATATCCTCAGCATTTCCTGAGATGTCAGAAAATAATTTTTTTTTGAAAATAGATAGCATATATAAAGATAAGTAATTTAAAAAAATAACTATACCAAGATTTTTGTAAAATTAGCTAGAGCCTTGTTTATGAAATTATTCTTAAAGATTCCGCATTAAGATTATCAATTTGTTGGAAGCGAGTCTCCTTTTAGAACCGTGCCCAAGATTTTAATATTTTTAATCTCATGATTTTCAATTTTTAAAGGATTTTTATCTAAAATAGTAAAGTTTGCATATTTACCAACCTCGATAGATCCGTACATTTTCTCTAACCTTAAAACATAAGCTGCATTTATGGTTACAGCTCTTAATGCCTCGATGCTACTGATTCTTTGATCAGGTCCGGCAACTTTGCCTGCAAAGTTATCTCTATTTATGGCAGCGTGCATTAACATTAATGGAGAAGCTGGCGCCATTGGCATATCAGAATGAAGCGCCACTTTAATTCCCTCTTTTATTAGATCGCCCAATCTAACCATTTCTTGAGACCGCTCAAAACCAACCCCTTTTCTGCTATATAAATCTGAAAGAGCTGTAACGTAATATGGATTAGCACTTACTACTACGCCTAATTCTTTCATTCTCTTGAGTTGATCCCTTGCTGAATATCCAAAATGAACAACTGTGGTGCGATGATCCAATCTAGGGTTTTCATCGAGATTCTTTTCAAGGGTAGCAAGAAGTCTATCCAAAGCTGCATCACCATTTTGGTGGATATGAATTTGATATCCATCGTCCCAGAAGATCTTAAAAAGACTTTCAAAGACTTCTAGACTCATAAGCCATGAGCCCTGATGCTTATCTATATAACCATCTCGCATAACCATGTTTTGAGAGTACATAGCGCCATCAGTAAATAGCTTGATATGCTTAGGTAAATAATTTAACTTTCCAGCACCCCAAGTTGTTTGCTCAATTGCAGCATCCAAGACTCCATTTAATTCAAACTGCTCAGATATATTTAATGCGCTTGGAAAAAAATATGATTCGAATGGTGCGTCTAAATTTCCAAAGATAAGATTCTTTGCCGCTTGAAGATCCTTGTTATACATTGAGCCCGGATTCCCAATGACGGTAATGCCATTACGATGCAAATACTCTTGCGTTTTCTGAAAACCTTGCATTAATTTTGTAGGAGCAGCTAATACCTGCATCAATTTGGGTAGCACAATTATCGCCCCTCGCTCGGAGAAGTGCCCATCATCAAAGTTAGCTAAATGCTCATCCTCCCCAAGATTACTATATGCATTTTTGCTTATTCCTAACAACTCCATTGCTGGAGTATTTAAAATAAATTCATGGAAAGATCTATGAATAACAATAATAGGTCGAGTTGAAGAGATTTTATCTAAGTCAGATTTGCTCAATCTTCCATGGAAATAGTGATGAAAACCCCAAGAAATCAATGGTTCATTTGAGGGATAATTTTTTTCAATTTCAGATAGATTGGATAAATAGCTTAGTCTATCTCTAACACCCTTGGAGGTTTTTGAGGGCAAATACCAATCCTCTATTGCCAAAATTTCAGAATTCATTGTTACAGCAGCTAAAAATGGATGAATGTGATGCTCAATAAATCCAGGAACTATAGTTGCCTTGTTATAAGTAGAGATCAAAGTTGCGTTTGGATACATGGAAGTGAGTTCTTCCTGCGAACCAATATTTAAAATCTTAGATCCTTGAGTGGCAACTGCCTCAGCTGAATCATTATTTAGATTGAGGGTAAGAATATCTTTCGCAATGAATATCTTAATTTCTCGACTTTCATCTGCGCTAGTTTGCATGGAGGTAAAAGCAAAAGCAGTTAGAAGAAAAAACTTCAATACAACTTTTTTGAAAAATATCATTATCAAGAAATTAATCCCAAATACGCATGAGTCCTTCTTGAGCTGTTGATGCAATTAATTTTCCCGATTTTGTATAAATTGAGCCTCGAGAAAATCCTCTAGCATTTTGAGATATTGGACTGTGCATGTGATGCAAAATCCAATTATTAAAATTAACCTTTCCATGAAACCACATAACATGATCCAAACTTGCACTCTGAAATTTCTTAGACATAAAATTGACCTCATGAGGATTTACAGCTGCTCCAAGGAGCCCCATATCTGAAACATAAAGCAGCAATGCTTGATGAATTCTTTCATCAGTTGGCAGTTTTCCAGTTGGTTTCATCCAGGTGCTTCTATACGGAGGGAGTTTTTCAGCCTTTAATAAGTCAACTGGCTCAACTTGCCTTGTTTCAATCTCTCTTTCTCTAAGCCACATTGGTAAATAATCTTTAGGTATTTTTGACTGCAGATCTTTTCGTAACTCTAGATCACTTTTTAATTTTTCTGGTCCTTGAATTTTTGGCATCTTAATTTGATGACTCAGCCCCTTTTCTCTTTTCTGGAATGAAATAGAGCAGCTAAAAATTGCTTCCCCGTTTTGGATTGCATTGACTCTTCTTGTGGTGAAACTCTTGCCATCCCGAATGCGGTCTACTTCAAATATAATATTCTGTTTAAAATCCCCGGGTCTAAGAAAATAGGAGTGAAAAGAATGAACCATTCTTCCCTTTTCTACTGTTTGATAGCCTGCTATTAGGCATTGCGCCATAATTTGACCACCAAAAATCCTTTGAAAACCAACACTTTGACCTGTCCAAGAATATAAATCTCTATCTATTCTGGTTAGGTTAAATAAATCAAGGGTATTTTTTAGCGCTTTGCTCATAAATGATAATGGTGCATTAATAAAAATTTATCTTACATTGATTCAATTAAAACTAGAACTTTATCCTCTCAAAAGTTAGCATAGTCATCCAATAAATAAAAATGCATCTCTAATGATAGATTCTGAACGAATAAACTTACCTGAAAGACCCGATAAAACATTCAATGTGAAAAAAACCTTTGGGATTGACTCTGATATTGAGGTGAAAGGATTTAAAGATAAAACGCAATGGGTTCCTGAAATAGATGAGACTTATATCTTTGATAAAGCTACTACCTTGGCAATCTTAGCTGGGTTTGAGCATGATCGCAGAGTTATGATTCAGGGATATCACGGAACGGGCAAATCAACACATATTGAGCAAGTTGCTGCAAGGCTTAATTGGCCATGCGTAAGAATCAATCTTGATAGCCATATAAGTAGAATTGATTTGCTGGGCAAAGATGCAATTGTTTTAAAAGATGAAAAACAAATTACTGAATTCAAAGAAGGCATTCTGCCTTGGTCAATTCAAAATCCTGTTGCAATTGTTTTTGATGAGTATGATGCGGGCAGACCTGATGTTATGTTTGTTATTCAGAGGATATTAGAGGTTGATGGAAAGTTGACCTTGCTCGATCAAAATCAAGTTATCACTCCGCATAGTAGCTTCAGATTATTTGCTACCACAAACACTGTTGGCATGGGTGATGTAACGGGCCTTTATCATGGAACTCAACAAATCAATCAGGGTCAGATGGACCGGTGGCATATACTTTCAACGCTTAATTATTTGGAACGCTCTCATGAGCTAAATGTTGTAACAGGTAAAGTTCCCCAGTTAAAAACTGCTAAAGATAAAGCGCTCATTAAAAGCATGATTCAGCTTGCAGATTTAACTAGGCAGGGTTTTATTAATGAAGATATTTCAACGCTAATGTCCCCCAGAACAGTCATAACATGGGCGCAAAACTATATTATTTTTGATGATATCAAGCATTCATTCAGGTTAACATTTCTTAATAAATGCGATGAAGCAGAGAGACCAATTGTTGCAGAATATTTTCAAAGATGTTTTGGAGAGGATCTTTCAGAAAGTCACAATCCTGAATCTTAGTTAATGAGTTGGGTTAAGAATCGAGAAGAGTTTAAGCAGGCTGCTCTCTCAACTGCAAGGGCAGTATCTAAAAATCCAAATTTAGAAAGCACATCACAGACTTCTAGTCGCCCACCATCTTCGTCACAAATTTCCCTGCATTATCCCCCACGATCATCTGAACAAATTGATGCATGGAGGGGCGAGGGAGATTTTCAAGCATTTTGGCACAGCTTCCATAAAGAGTACGCTTCTTTGAAGATGCCAAAGATTGCCAGAGATTTTTTTGCTGAACTTGAGCTTTGCAGAGTAGAGATGGTAGGAGGAAAAAAATTTCCAGGTGCCAAAATTAATTTAAATGCATATCTCAACACCCAAGCAAAAAAGGGAATTGATAATAAGATACCTCCTTTTAATCCATTAGCGGCAAATCTCTGGTTGAAACAACTCAATGGTGAGAGCTTACCTGAAGATAGCAAGAATGCTGTCAATGCTTTTCTCTCATCTATCTCTATTAACATTGATAATTTAGGCAATCAATTAATTCAGGCTCAGAACTCTCAAGAAGATTTTCAATCTATCGCTCTAGCTCTAATGAAAGATTTAGACTTAATGCATGAGCCAGAAACAAAAGGTGAAGAGGAATCCTTTGATGAAGAGACATCATCAGAAAATCCTCAAGACTCAAGTGAGCAACAACAAGATTCTGAGGAGGATATACAAGAGCAAACGATTGAATCTAAGGCTGAGGGTGAGGCTGATGAAGAGGGTGGAATGCTCGAAGAAGCTCAAGCTCCAATTGATTCAATGTCCATTGATGAGGAGATTGATTTAACTAGAAATTTTAATGAAGACTTGGATCATACCTCCCATGAAGATTATAAGATTTTTACCTCTCAATTTGATGAAGTTATTAATGCAATTGAATTGGCAACTCCTGAGGAATCTCAAAGATTGAGATTGCAACTAGATCAACTAATTGCCCCTCATCAAACAACGATTGGAAAATTGGCAAATAGGTTGCAAAGATTGCTTCAGGCTCAACAAAACCGAAGCTGGAATTATAATCTTGAAGAAGGTTTGCTAGATACTGCTCAATTGCATAGAGTCATCACTCGGCCAGGAGATCCCTTAAGCTTTAAGCAAGAAAGCGAAAGCAAATTTAAGGACACTGTTGTTTCATTATTAATAGATAGTTCAGGCTCAATGCGTGGTCGATCCATGACTTTAGCAGCAATTTGTGGAGACATTATTGGAAGCACTCTTGAGAGATGCTATGTAAAAACAGAATTATTGGGATTTACAACAAAACATTGGAAAGGTGGTGACTCAAGAAAAGCTTGGGTAAACCAAGGCAGCCCGATAAATCCGGGGCGCTTAAATGATCTACGCCACATTATCTTTAAGTCAGCGGATGACAATTTTAGAAAAGCTAGGAAAAGTTTCGGAATAATGTTGCGAGAAGGATTATTAAAAGAAAATGTGGATGGAGAAGCTTTGGCTTGGGCGCATCAAAGGCTAAGCAAGCGTAATGAAGAGAGAAAAATATTAATAGTAATTTCAGATGGAGCCCCAGTAGACGACAGTACTCTGTCAACAAATCATAGTAATTTTTTAGACAATCATTTGCGTCAAATTATTAACACAATTGAAACTCAAAGCAATGTAGAACTTCTTGCAATTGGCATTGGGCACGATGT